>JAQCHG010000109.1 GCA_027619675.1 Cyanobacteriota bacterium | reverse complement strand
GGGGGCCTTGCTGCTGGTGGCCAAAGCCACCCTCTGGGGCGGGTTATACGATGCTGCCAGCCAAACCGTGCGCCTGGTGCAGCCCACCCTCGATCCCCTGGTGATCTATGGCTATCAAACCCACTTCGCCAGCATTAGCAGCTTGGAGGATTTGGTGGGGGGCCATGTCTATGTCGGGGTGCTGCTGATTGCCGGCGGGGTGTGGCACATTCTGGTGCCGCCGTTGCCTTGGGCTAAGCGGGTGCTGCAATTTTCTGGGGAAGCCATCTTGTCCTATTCCCTCGGTGGCATTGCCCTGGCGGGGTTTGTGGCAGCCTATTTCTGCGCGGTAAATACCCTGGCTTATCCGGCTGAATTCTATGGGCCACCCCTGGCGGTGAAGCTGGGCATAACCCCTTATTTCGCCGATACCATCAGTCTGCCCCTCAATGCCCACACCTCTCGGTGTTGGTTGGCCAATGCCCATTTCTTCCTGGCCTTTTTCTTCCTCCAAGGACATCTGTGGCACGCATTGCGGGCGATCGGGTTTGATTTTCGCCGGGTCGAAAAAGCCCTGAGTGCAGTCGAATCTTAATCCTGATGTTTTGCCTTGCGGAATCCAGTTGCTGAAGTTCAACGGTTCCGTCCAACGGAAATCTCAGGAACTTAAGCTGGCGCAGATGCACCAACAACACAGGAATAAATGTCGTTCCTTTAGCGGGCAGCGAAAGTATTGATGGTGTCATGCGCCAGTTTTCTAACTGAGAAGCAGCCGTGATTAAGCTTGGGGGCATTGAATACTCGCCTGGCGACCGGATGCGTAGGTGCCCCCTTTTCTCTGCCTATAGAAAGGGATGAATTGCCCTTGTGGTTCTGACCATCACTTGCTGTATAGGGCTCGCAGCGGCGTGTATTGACGCTGTCGCTCCTGCCCCCAACCGATGCCAATTTTGACCTTCAAGTAGATAAGCTCAATGATCTTGTAGACGGGTTTTCTCCCTTTGGGAGACGCTGACGCGTTGGCTGTGCCTGCCTGAAAGGCATACGACTCCGCTCAACCCTTAAACCCTTGCAGGATAAAGAGTCTAGCTGATTGAGCGGAGTCGAAATCAGCGGCGGGTGTGAAGTTTGATTAGTCCCGGCTACTTACCCAGACTCTGGCACCTTCTGAACCTGGATTAGGTTTCCTTAAAAATTCTGACGTAGCGCTGAAATATTTCCATGGCTAAAATTGCACTTTTCTTTGGTACTCAAACCGGCAACACCGAAATGGTGGCCACCCAAATTCAAGAAAAACTGGGTGGGGATGATGTGGTGAAGCTCTACGATGTGGCAGATGCCAGTCCCAGCGACTTTGCTGACTATGATTATCTGATTGTGGGTTGCCCCACCTGGAATATTGGGGAGCTTCAGTCTGACTGGGAAGGGATTTACGATGATTTAGATGAGGTGGATTTTACGGGCAAAAAGGTGGCCTATTTCGGGGCAGGGGACCAGGTAGGCTATGCCGATAACTTTCAAGATGCCATGGGGATTTTAGAGGAAAAAATCTCTAGCCTGGGGGGTAAAACCGTCGGTTATTGGTCCACGCAGGGCTATGACTTTAACGAGTCGCGGGCGGTGCGCAATGACCAGTTCGTTGGGCTAGCCATTGATGAAGATAACCAGTCGGATTTGACGGATAGCCGGGTGGCGACGTGGGTGGCCCAATTAAAAATGGAGTTTGGGCTTTAGGGATTGTCATCCATGCCCCTTGTGCTCCTGTCTTTACCGTTTACCGTCCCCTGTTGGAGTTTTCACCCATGTCATCCCTATCCCCCTGCCCATGTAGCGCTGTTTGGCTCAGCGTCAGCCCCAGCTTTCGCCGCCTTGAACAAACGCTGTTGGATCACCTGCGTCGCGATCGCGTCGTTTCCCACTGGCAGTATGTTCAAACCCCTGATGAGCCCAGTTCCCTAGCGGTGGCTGTCACCCTGCTGCACGACTACATCAAAGGGTGCGATCGCCCCGTTCACCTGCTGGGCCACAGCACCGGGGGGTTGGTGGGGCTGCTGTATGCCCAGGAGTTTCCCCAGCGGGTGCAGTCCCTCACCCTGTTGGGGGTGGGCGGTGGCAACCCTGCCTTGGACTGGAAGGCCCATTACTACACCCAACTGGAACTGCTGCCCTGTCCCCGCCAACGGGTTTTGACCCAGATGGTGTACAGCCTGTTTGGTCGGCAGCGGGGCCATTGTCTCCAGGGCTTAGTGGAGTTGCTAGAGCGAGATTTGCAGGAATCTCTGTCCCTCCATTCTTTGGTGCAGCGGTTTAATCTCTTTCCCCACCGGGTGGCGGTGCCGCTACTGGTGGCGGGCGGCCAGGAGGATACGGTGGTGGATCCGGTGCAGTTGCAGGGGTGGCAGCCCTGGTTAAAGGCGGGCGATCGCCTGTGGCTCTGCCCCAACGGGCGTCATTTTTTCTATGGCACCCACGCCCCAATCACAGCGGCGGCGATCACCGATTTTTGGGGCCAGGTGGAAGCGACCGCGATCGCGACCCGCCTGCCCCAAGCAGTATGACCCCATTCCAATTCACGCTTGTCTAATGGACTAGACCCATGACCCCAAAACCCGAGGAATCTGTACCCCCATCGCCTACCCCCGGCCCTCCGGCCCCTGGCCAGGACAGGGCCACCCCCGCTGGAACGGATCTGTACCAAGAACTTGTTGCCCTGATTCTCTACGCCTATGACTTTTTCTAAGGTGCTTCTGGCCCTCGACAGTTGTCGAGCCGCCTGGTTTCCCTTGATTATTTGGGGGGTACTGGTTCTGTTTGTGCTGGCCCTGCTCTTGGCCCTTGAGGATGGTCTCAAACGCTTGGCCAAACTCCATCGGGTTCCCTGCAACCACTGCCGCTACCACACGGGCAATCCCTACCTGCGCTGCCCTGTGCGACCTATGGAGGCCTTTTCAGAATCGGCCCTAACCTGTGGGGACTATGAACCCACCCCGTCTCCTCCCCCTTGGCGGGTTTGGGACACCCTTCGGCAACGCTTTAAGGGCGATCGCCCCCACCCCCAATACCAGCCAGCCCACCGCCGTTAGCCCTAAGGTGACATGCACCCAGTCGGGGGTGGGGACGCGGGTGAGCCACAGGTCGGGCGGTCGGGGCACCCCGTAGCCCTAAAACAATGGGGATTCTTAAAATTTGGGCAGGAACTATCCTCAACTAAGGGGCTTGGTGAGAGGATGAAGACCGACTCCAAACATTGAAGAATTCCCCTAGAGCCAACCGCTATCGAAACGACCTATGACGACGACCTCCGCAACAGTCGAACCTCAGGCCACCCAGCTTAGCGAAACCAGTTCTCAACTAGGAAAGCTGCTGGAAACCTATGGTGAAATTGCAGCGATTTTGCCTGTGTTGACCGGGTTGCTGGTAACCACCCAATTGCGGTTACGGGGGGCAGGGGCATTGGTGGTCAATATTGCGATCGCGGCGGTGACCCGACAGGTCATCGTGGAGTTGAAGAAGCAGGCGGGCACCCATTCCGTTGAGGGCGCTGCGACCCCTGTGGTCCAGGCCCCCAGCGACGATGAAGAGTACACCATCGTCCATTCCGTGCCGGGTCGCATTCGCCTCCGCATCCCCCGTCTACAAACGGACGCCGCTTTTGCCAAACGACTCGAAAGTTTGCTGCTGACCCAGGACATCGTGCTTGGGGTGCGGATGAACCGGACCGCTAGTTCCATCGCCATTCGCTACGACGGCGCTAACCTGACGGAACTGGAATTGGGGATGCGCCTCTTGCACCTTTTGGAGCAGGCTGAGCAGGACGGTGCCGATGGTTAGGGGACCCACAAACCTACACTTGGTCCCAGGTTCTGCCGTTACCCCCGCCCGCTGGCAGGTCATTCATCAACTGCCGGGTCGGGTGCGGCTGCGGGTTAACCGCACTCGTTTAGCCCAGGACGGCGATGCCTTGGCGGCGGCCCTAACCGCTACCCCCGGCATCCTAGCCGTGCGGATGAACCGGGTGGCGGGGACGGTGGTGGTGCAGTATCAGGGGGCAGCGGCAACACGGGTGTGGCTGCGGCTAGGGGAACTGCTGGGGGAGCGGATGACGGCGGCAACGCCGCGATCGCGCCATGGGGACCAGAACCTGGCCGGCACCGCCCTGCCAGCAACGTCGCCAGCCACCGCGCTGTCCCCAACCGCCCACCGAGCCGCCGTCAACCACTGGCGATCGCTACAACTGCCGGGGTTCGCCGCCGCCTTGGCTGGGGCCAGCCGCCTGCCGGGGTGGAGTTGGCTGCGGCCCTGGGCAGCGGCTACCTTGACCCTGGCGGTATTCCCCATCGCTCAGCGGGCTTGGCATAGTCTCTGGGGCGATCGCCGCTTGAATATTGACTGTCTGGACCTGCTGGCCCTTAGCCTCAGCGCTTGGCAGGGCAAACTGCTGACCCCCGCCCTGGTGGTCACCTTGCATGAACTGGGGGATGCCATTCGTGAACAAACCGCCCGCGCCACAGCGGTGCGATCGGCCACCCTGGCGGATGCCATTGGTCGATTGGCTTGGGTGCAGGGACCTGACGATCAACTGCGACAAATCCCCAGCGATCAGGTGCCCGTAGGGGCCGTGGTGGTGGTGCATCCCGGCGAACAAATCCCCGTGGATGGCACGGTGCTGGCGGGGGAGGCCACGGTGGATCAGCAGGGCCTCACGGGGGAATCCATGCCCATTGTTGCCGCTGTCGATCGCTATGTATTTGCCTCGACCCTGGTGCGGTCGGGGCAATTGACCCTGCGGGCCGAGCGGGTAGCGGACCAAACACGGGCAGCGGTGGGGCTGCGACTCTTGCAGCAGGCCCCGGTCCACGACACCCGCATGGCTAACTATACCGAGCGGGTGGCCGATCGCCTGATTGTGCCCTCCCTGCTGCTAGCCTCTGTGGTGTTGGGCCTCACCCGCGACCCGGCCCGTGCCGCCGCCATTCTCACCCTGGATTTTGTCACGGGCATTCGAGTATCCATCCCCACCGCCTTTTTAGGAGCCTTAAACCACACCACCCGCCATGGGGTGTTGGTGCGTAGTGGCCGCACCCTAGAACAGTTGGCCGCCATCGACACGGTGGTTTTCGACAAAACCGGCACCTTAACGGAGGGCCGGGTGGCGATCGCCGATGTCACCCCCCACGGTTCCACCCTTAGCGCCCAACGGCTGCTACAACTGGCGGCTTCAGCGGAACAGCGCCTCACCCATCCCGTTGCCGAGGCCATCGTCCACCATGCCCAAGGGCAAGGGATCCCACTGCTGCCCCGCCAAGCCTGGGACTATGCGGTGGGGTTGGGCATCACCGCCCACATTGACGACCACACCGTCCTAGTGGGCAGCGAACGGTTTCTGCACCAGCAGCAGGTGGACTGGAACGGTTGGAGCCCTATCGCCAGCCAGTTGTCGCAGATTTACGTAGCCTGTGATGGCACCTTTGTCGGCACCCTGGGCTACACCGATCCCCTGCGACCCGAGAGCCCCCGCCTGATGAACCTGTTGCAGCGTCAACTGGGGCTAGAACTGCATCTACTGACGGGGGACAATCCCCAACGGGCGGCCCAGGTGGCGGCGGATTTGGGCATTGCCCCAGAGCGGGTCTATGCCGAAGCCTTCCCGGAGCAAAAGGCCCAAATCGTGCGGGATCTCCACCGGGCAGGGCGCACAGTGGCCTTTGTGGGGGATGGCCTCAATGATTCCGTGGCCCTGGCCTATGCCGATGTGTCGGTGTCCTTTGAGCGGGGCGCAGACATTGCCCGCGAAACCGCCGATGTGGTGCTGATGAACAACAATCTGCTGGAGTTGCTGGAGGCGATCGCGATCGCCCGCGAAACCCGCGATTTAATCGACCAAAACATTGCCCTGGTGGTGCTGCCCAACCTGCTGGCCCTGGGGGTGGCCACCACTACAGGTTTGAGCCCACTGATTGCCACCACCATTCACAACGGTTCCGCCATCCTGGCGGGCCTCAACAGCCTGCGTCCCTTGCTCACCCACAGCTTTTTGCCCAATGCCGTGATCGAGTAGCCCCCGCCTCGTGGGTCATTTGCCATGGGCCTATGACCTATGCCGAACTGAGGTTCAAGCAGGGGTTCTGGCGCTATTTGCGGCGCTTATCACGACTTGGAAGGTTACGGAGAATCGAGCCCATTGACTGCTGGCTGAGCGGAGTCGAAGCCAGCTACA
>JAQCHG010000108.1 GCA_027619675.1 Cyanobacteriota bacterium | reverse complement strand
ACGGGAGGCTCTCGATGTCGCCGACGGTGCCGCCCACCTCGATGATCACCACGTCCGCGTCCCCGTCGCGCGCGACGCGCCCGATCCGCTCCTTGATCTCGTTGGTGATGTGCGGGATGACCTGGACCGTGCCGCCCAGGTAGTCCCCGCGCCGCTCCTTGGCGATGACGGCCTGGTAGATGCGGCCGGTCGTCACGTTGGACGACTGGGCGAGGTTCTCGTCGATGAACCGCTCGTAGTGGCCCAGGTCCAGGTCCGTTTCCGCCCCGTCTTCGGTGACAAAGACCTCCCCATGTTGAAAGGGGCTCATGGTGCCGGGGTCCACATTAATGTAGGGGTCCAGCTTGAGGATGGACACGGAGTAGTTGCGGGACTTGAGCAGCCGTCCCAGACTGGCGGCCACGATGCCCTTGCCAATACTGGACACCACGCCCCCGGTTACGAATACAAACTTTGCCATGGCCCCGCGATTTCCGCCCCGTCGCTCGATTGAACCCATTCATTTTGCCATAGGGGCTGGGGGGATCCAGTGAAGTCCCTAGGGCCTCTACCAACGGGGACCGAGTTGAGCTTGGCGCGAATAACCCTACCTTCTGACTCCCTATCTCCCATGTTCCCCCACCCAAGGAAACGGTTGGCAAACTTACGCCGCGCTGGACTAGCCCTGTCCTCGGAGGGAGTTGCCCCATTGACCGTTGCGACTTGGGAGGGATGCCGCCCCTGATTAAATCAGGAATATTAATTCCATAGATTAAATTCAATTTCCCCACCCCTGAACTTGGGCTGTGGACCCTCACAATCAGACGCTTTGTGACCAGGCGGTTACGGCCCCTGGCCGATGGGCTGGAGCGGACGTGGCCATGGTGCCCCGGCAGGGGTTCTGTCGTGGATTGTCCACAGACCCTAGGCGTAGGCTTTAGGGTTAGGCCGCGTCGGTCAAGGACGCTTGGGGCCAGCCGGGGGGGGCTGCGGAACGCCCTTGGGTGGGGAACTGTATGTTGCATTGACGGAGGCTGTTCATGTCCACGGAATTTCTCCAGGTGGAGTGGTTGGGTAACACGGTGGCGGACTATGGGTTAGCGATCGCCACCATTGCGATTGGGTTCATTGCCATTGCGGTGATTCGGGCGGTGGTGATGACCCGGTTACGGCAATGGGCCACCCGCACCGCCACCGATCTGGACGATCGCCTGTTGGGGCTGATTGAGCAGCCCATCGCCCGGTTGCTGGGGTTGGGGGTGATTTACCTCAGCCTGGGGAACTTAACCCTGCACCCGATTTTGCAAGATGCCCTAAATGGGGTGTGCGTCCTTATTGCCACCCTGTTTGTGGTGCAGTTGACGGGCTCCCTGGTGGAATATGGGGTGCGGGTTTACTGGGTCACCAAGCGGGGAGACGCCACCCTAGAGCAGAGCTTGAACGCAATTGTGCCCGCCATCAAAGTGGTGGTGTGGGCGATTGGGGCCGTCTTCTTGCTGGATAACCTGGGCTTTGACATTTCCGCCGTGGTGGCCAGCTTGGGCATCGGCGGCATCGCGATCGCCCTCGCCGCCCAAGGCATTTTGGGGGATTTGTTCAGCTATTTCTCGATTCTGCTGGATCGTCCCTTTGAAATTGGCGACTTCATCATCGTCGGTGATTTGGTGGGCACGGTGGAGCAGGTGGGCATCAAAACCACCCGCCTGCGCAGCATCACCGGGGAAGAACTCGTGGCCGCCAATACGGATTTGACCAGTTCCCGCATTCAAAACTTCAAGCGGATGCAGCGCCGCCGCATCGTCTTCAGTCTGGGGGTAACCTACGAAACCACCCAGGACCAAATGCAGCGGATTCCAGATCTGATTGCCACAGCGATCGCCCAGGCAGCATCCGTTACCTTCGACCGTGCCCACTTCAGTTCCTTTGGGGATTTCAGCCTCAACTATGAGGTGGTGTACTACGTCGAAACTGGTGACTACGCAGTCTACATGGATGCCCAGCAGACCATCAATTTGGCCATTAAATCTTCGTTTGAGGCGGCGGGCATTGAGTTTGCCTACCCCACCCAACTGCTGTACCTCACCAACCAAAACGGCGAGCCCGTTGCCGCCAACAACCATGGCAATGGCAACGGCGCGGCAACCGTCGGCAGCCACAGCTAATGCCGCACAGCGTAACTTTGCCCCCCGTTTCCTGGAGCGGAGGGACGAGGGAGCCAGGGAAACTGTGACTTCCACCGCAGAGTATTCGTGGGGCATTTGCCATGGCCATGGCCATGACTAACAAGTTCCAACTGCCCTGACCGTGGGTTTCGCTCTGCTCAACCCACGCTACGCCCCATCCTTTCACAAGGGCTTCCGTAGCGTGGGCTTCATGCTTTAACCCACGGTCTTTGGCGTCCTACTGCCATGCTTCGGGACTGCCAACCCAGGCGGGGGGCTCGGTCCAGAAAGGGCGAGGTTCGGGTTAAGTGACCCACTAGGGGGCATGCCAGGATAGGTAAACTGCGGCGAGAGGTCGCTTAGGACATGCCGGGATGCGCTTTCATAGGGAAGACACCGTTGCAGGTAATCCCATGGCAGCCCAATCTTCCCCTTGGTTTGTGGTGAAGCTGGCAGATGGCCACTGCGAAATTTTGCCCGCCGCCGCTGCGGAAACAGTGGCAGCGGGCCAGCAATGGGGGCCGTTCCCTTCCCAGGGGGAGGCGATCGCCCGACGGGTGGGCCTAATCCGTGCAGGTAAGTGCAAACCCCAGTAGGTCGCCCCGAGCCTGTCCTCTCCAGGGATTCAGTCAGTCCAGGTAGCAGCCCTATGGAAACCGCATTGGTTTGGATAGCGGCGTTAGGAGTTCCCCGCCGCCGCTGTCACCCACCGTTCCCTAACTCAGGAAACGGTCGGATTGCTCACGGCTACCATGGCTGGATTAGCCCGATTAATTAGTGGGGCTGCTTGCCGTCTGCTGACTGGCCTGTACCACTTCCGTCAACAGTTCCAACGCACGGGCATATTGGGGGTCAGACTCGGTGCCGATGAGGGTGCGATCGCCACTGAGGACCTCCTGATCAGCCTCACTCAACTCCAGCACCACATCCGGGGCAATGCCCTGCTTGTTGATGTCGCGACCACTGGGGGTGAGGTATTTGGCCACGGTGATGGCCACCCCCGATCCATCCGGCAGGCTGCGTACCGACTGCACCAGCCCCTTACCAAAGGTTTGGGTACCCACCAACTGGGCGCGTTGGTTATCCTGCAACGCCCCGGAGAGAATTTCGCTGGCGCTAGCGGAACCGCCATCCACCAACACCACCAACGGCTTATTCGTCAGGGCGCGGTTGTTGGCGGCCTCTTCATCCACCACCCCTTGGCGATTGACGGTGGACACAATGCCGCCGTCGTCTAGCCACATGCGGGCAATTTCAATGCTGGAATACAGCAGCCCCCCCGGATTGGAGCGCAAATCAAGGATGTAGCCGACAATGCCTTCCTGCTCTAGGGCTTCGATCGCCTCCCGCATTTCACTGGCGGCGTTGGCGCTGAACTGGGTGAGGCGAATGTAGCCCACCTGACCCGCCGGACTGGCCTTAACGGTGTAGCGGACAGGATGGATTTCGATGCGGGCACGGGCAATGGTGAAATCGAGGGTTTCCCCTTCCCGGCGAATGGTGATGGTCACCTCCGAGCCGATGGGGCCACGGATGCGACTGACGGCATCGTTGAGGTCCATGCCCTCGGTGCTCTCGCCATCGATGCCGATGATCACATCCTGGGAACGCAGGCCCGCATCAAAGGCGGGGGTGTCTTCAATGGGGGACACCACCACAATTTCGTTGGAGTCTTCGTCCTGGGTGATTTGGATACCGATGCCCGTCAACTCCCCGGAGGTGTCCACCTGCATGTTGCGGAATTCTTGGGGATCCATGAAGCGGGTGTAGGGATCCTCCAGCAGTTCCAGCATTTCGCGGATGGCATCGTAGGCATCCTCGCGGGTGGCGTATTCCGCCGCGAGATATTCGGTGCGGACCGCCTCCCAATCCACCTGATTGAAGGTGGCATCCACGTAGGTGCGATCGACCAACTGCCAGACTTCATCGATGAGCTCCTTGGGGCTCTCTTCGAAGAAGGCTTTGCTTTGGGAAAAGTGCAGCCCTGCGCCAGTGACCGTTACCGCTGCAACAGCCAGGGCTGTTGCCCCAACAACAAGTCCACGCTTTGCGATCGCCATATGAGTTCCTTTAGGCCATGGTTCTGGGCAAGTAAGCCCAATCTAACACAGGGGTTTAGGTTGATCGGAAAACCCCCAGGACAGTCGGATCCATCCCCCAGAATTGCCCCCAATGCAGGCACAAGGCGGGGCACGGAGAAGTTACCCATAGCATCCTTACCCCATTAGGCCAAGGGGCTTCAGGTCCTTGGCCTAATGGTTGGGCCAATTTCTGGCGGGGAGGAGGAACCGTCTGTACGGTGTTCCCTAGGCTCCAACCCCCTGCGATTCAGAACGGGCCAATCCACCCGCTAGTCCTCGGGATCCACCCAGCGGCCATCCTGTTTGATCAGGTCGATCAGTTCCGCCACCCCCTGATCCTCCGGCACCTTTTTGATTTCGTCACGGCCCCGATAGAGGGAGATATAGCCGGGGGTTTTGCCCACATAACCATAGTCCGCATCGGCCATTTCCCCAGGTCCATTGACGATGCAGCCCATCACCGCAATGTCGAGCCCGGTGAGGTGCTTGGTGGCTTCCCGCACCTTGTGGAGCACCTCTTCTAAATTGAATAGGGTGCGGCCACAGGAGGGACAGGCCACGTACTCCACCATGGTTTTCCGCAGGCCCAGGGCTTGCAGAATGCTGTAGCACACGGGGATTTCCTTTTCTGGGGCTTCGGTGAGGGAGACCCGAATGGTGTCGCCGATGCCCTCCGCCAATAGGGTGCCAATGCCAGCGGTGGATTTAATCCGGCCATATTCCCCATCCCCCGCTTCCGTCACCCCCAGGTGCAGGGGGTAGTCCATGCCCAGTTCGTCCATGCGGCGCACCATCAGGCGGTAGGCGGCCAACATCACGGGCACACGGGAGGCTTTGAGGGAGATCACCAGGTTGCGGAAGTCTAAGGACTCGCAGATGCGGATGAACTCTAGGGCTGATTCCACCATGCCCTCGGGGGTGTCGCCGTAGGTGAACAGCATCCGTTCCGCCAAGGAACCGTGGTTGACGCCGATGCGCATGGATTTGCCCTGATCCCGCAGGGAAACCACTAGGGGTTCTAGGGTTTCGCGAATCTTTTGGCCAATTTCATCAAATTCTGCTTGGGTGTATTCGGTGCGATCGCCCTTGGGCTTTTCAAACACATACAGTCCGGGGTTAATCCGCACCTTGTCCACATGCTTGGCCACTTCTAGGGCAATTTTCATGCCGTTGTGGTGGACATCGGCCACGATGGGCACGGGGCGATAGGTGCGGGCCAAGGTTTCGCGAATGGTGGCCAGGGCCTTGGCGTGGGCCATGCTGGGCACCGTGACCCGGACAATCTCGCAGCCCAGTTCGTGGAGGCGACGGATAGCGGCAACGGACCCCTCAATGTCCAAGGTGTCTTCGTTAATCATGGACTGCACCACCACCGGGTGGCCGCCGCCGATGGTGATCTCTCCGACGGGGACAGGCCGGGTTTTGCGGCGATGGATGGTGGTGTCAAAGGCTGCCATGGGGGCAGCGCTACCGGGGGCGGTGGGAAGGGTTTGCATGGCCCTGAGTCGGATAGATCCGCTGAACACGTCACTATCAGGGTGCCATAGAAAGGAACCCCTCTACGGGGGGATTCCCCTGGGAATGGATTGAGCCTTTCTATTCAGGCAGTTGATACCGGGCGGTTGATGCTGAGGGGGCTAGTTGAGCTTGGCGCGAATAACCCTACCTTCTGACTCCCTATCTCCCATGCTCCCCATCTCCCCCACCCAAGGAAGCTTACGCCGCGCTGGACTAGGGGGAAACGGGGGAGTGCCGGGGTTAATTCAAATGGGTGGTGTATTCCAAAATCAAGCGCTGGTTGACGGTGGCGTGGGGCTGCACCGCGAGGGCACGGCGGAGGGCTTGGATGGCGGCGAGGTAGTTGCCTAAGGCGGCATGGCACAGCCCGAGGCCGTGGAGGGCACCAAAGTGGTAGGGCACCAGGCGAATCACCTGCTCACAATCCGAGATCGCCTTCCAGTACTTTTTTTCGAGGAAGTAGAGCACCGCCCGCCGATTCCAGGCC
>JAQCHG010000107.1 GCA_027619675.1 Cyanobacteriota bacterium | reverse complement strand
CATCTCGGAAACTGGGGTTGCCTCCGGCATCCGCCGCATCGAAGCGGTGGCGGGTCCGGCGGTGCTGGCCTACCTGAACGTGCGGGAGGCGGTGGTCAAGGACCTAACGGAACGGTTCAAAATCCAGCCGGAGGAACTGCCCGATCGCGTCACCGCCTTGCAAAACAACCTGAAAGCCGCCCAGAAGGAACTGGACACCCTGAAGGCGGAACTGGCGGTCCTCAAGTCCGACCAACTGTTGGATCAGGCGGAGGCGATCGGCGATCTAAAACTGCTGGTGGCGGAAATGCCCGGTGTCAGTGCCGATGCCCTGAAAACCGCAGCGGAACGGCTGGCCCAAAAACTCGGGGAAGGGGCCGTAGTGCTGGGCTCCGTCCCCGAAGACGGCAAGGTGAGCCTGGTGGCCGCCTTCAGCCCTGCCGTGGTGGCCAAGAAGCTTCAGGCGGGCAAGTTCATCGGCGGCATTGCCAAACTCTGTGGCGGCGGCGGCGGCGGGCGGCCTAACCTGGCCCAGGCGGGCGGGCGCGATCCCAGCAGGCTGCCAGAGGCCCTGACCACCGCCAAAACCCAATTGTTGGCAGCCCTAGGCGGCTAGGGTAGGGGCAGCAGCCAGGGCTGCATGGGGTAAATTACGGGGTTCTGATAAACGGTTAAAACATTGCCCGTCGAGGTGATGTCATCGGCACAGTTTTGAATCAAGCCTTACATGAGGGGCGAGTTATCTATGTCTACACGCCCTGATATTGCCTATATCCCCACCCCTTGGGATGCGGTGGAGGCCATGCTAGACCTAGCGGCGGTGCAGGCAGAGGATGTGATTTACGATCTGGGCTGTGGCGATGGGCGGTTGTTGATTCGGGGGGCCCGCCGCTGTGGGGCGCGGGGGGTAGGCATTGACATTGACCCCGATCGCGTGACCGAAGCAACGGCCCAGGCGGGGGCGGCGGGGGTGGGCGATCTCGTCACCTTTCGCCAAGGCAACCTCTACGACAGCAACTTTGCCGACGCTACGGTGGTCATGCTGTACCTCATGCCCCATTTGAATGTGCGTCTACGGCCCCGCCTCCAGGCCCAACTACGACCGGGCAGCCGCATTGTTTCCCACCAGTTCGATATGGGCGATTGGCCCCCCCAGCAGATTGTCAAACTGCATCCTTCCGAAGAAGACTCCACCCTGTACTTATGGCAGATTGAGTAGCGATGCAGCCACCGTTAGGAAACTCGGCTACTCAGGTATTCTGGGTCATGTAGAGACGCCCCACCCGCTTTGGTGCTAGAGTCCCCCAGTTACCATCCCTGGCCATTACGGGTATCCGCAATCCCCTTTCTAAGCTATCCTGCCCATCATTTTGAAGATAGTGATACTAGGGTGGCTAGGATGTGTTCGCATTCCTCTAGCAGTGTCACGGGTTCATGAATGCATCGGTTTTAATGGTGGGGGCTCCAGCATTTTGCGATCGCCTCATCCAACGAATTCGGGCGCTGTCAGACCGGGTGGTGCTGCAAGCCAGTAACTTCGAGGCCGCGTTGGCGGCCCTGGCTGAGCAGCCTCCAGCCCTGGTGGTGATCCAGGCGAGCAATGTTGCCCTCTGGCGTCTCTGCACCCACATTCGCCAGCAACGGCATTTGCGTTGGCTCTACTGCCTCCTCTTTGATGATCAAACCCTCCCCCCCTCCGATGCTGACCAGACCTGGCTGTTGCACCATACCCAACGGACCATCCAGGCCCTAGACCAGGGGGCAGATGCCTATTTGTGGCTTCCCGATGGCGGTATCCCCCCAGCCGTTGGCCACCAGGGGAAACCCTTGGCCAAGGACCGTAGGGTGGGCTGGAACCGGGCCTTTAATGCCCATTTAAAAAAGGCTCAGGAGCGGTGGCAAACCTACCAAGAACTGTCAAAAACCAATGATCTACTATCGGCGATCGCCCTGGTAGACTCCCTGACGGAAATTGGTAACCGCCGCGCCCTCGATTGGGAACTGCCCCGGCAAATTGAAGCGGTTCGCCAACAGACCCAACCCCTCAGTCTGATCATTCTGGACATTGACTACTTCAAAGTCATCAACGACACCCACGGCCATTTAGTCGGGGATGAAGTGCTGAAGATGTTTGCTGAACGGCTCTGCCACCATCTACGCTGCCATGAAACCCCCTTTCGCTATGGCGGTGAAGAATTTGTGGTGCTGCTGCCCGCCACCGACCTGGCCCAGTCTAACCAGGTGGCAGAACGCCTACGCCATGTGATGGCGCGGGATCCCTTTGCCACGAACCGGGGGGTGGAGGTGTCCTTGACCATTAGCCTGGGGGTGGCCACCCTCAGGGATGGGGACGATGAGAAGGGGCAAAAACTGTTAAACCGAGCTGATCAACGGCTGTTGCGGGCCAAGCGCAATGGGCGGGATCAGGTAGTCATCCATTAGGTGACCGAGCGTTCATTAAGACGTAGTCACTAGCCCCAAGTGGGGTGCCCCAAAGTGCTTTAGGATTGGCCTAAACCCGATGGAGCCCGCTAACCCATGTCTGCCCCTGCGATCGCCGCCTTTGTCTACGGTGCCTTAGCCCTCGTGGGGGGCATAATTGGCTTTGCCCAGGTCCGCAGCAAGGTGTCTTTAATTTCCGGCATCGTCACGGGGTTGCTACTCATCCTCGGGGGGGTGGGCATTGTGCAAGCCCAGCCCTGGGGGTTGATCCTGGCGATCTCGGTGACAGGGTTGCTGGTGGTGGTGTTTGTGGGGCGGTTGGTCAAAACCCGCAAGGCCATGCCTGCGGGTTTGATGGTGGTGGCGGGGGTGGCGGCCCTTGCCACCCTGTTGCAGGCCCTGGGCTAGCGCTTCCAGGGTTCGGTTTGTCGCTAGAACACTCCAATAAGTCGATAGAGGAGATACCGTGAAGCTCCACCCCAGAGAATCAGTAGGGACGCAGGGGCCTGCGCCCTGAAAATGTATCGGGCAACCAGATATCTGAGTCCAATGTCGGGTGGGAATTCAACTGATGGCAGGGCGCAAACCCATAGCCCTACGGGCATGTGCGCCCCTACAGGAACGGAAATGCCGCTTAACCCGAACTCAGGTAGGGTTAGAGGCGGACGTTGGCCGCCCTGGCGTGGTGTAGGGATGGTCCCGGCTGATGCGGTAGTCTAGCGCTAGATTCCACAGTTCTAGAGACCCCATGGTGCCACCCCTGAGGGATAAAACCATATTGGTGACGCGATCGGCAGGGCAGTCCAGCCAGTTTCATGACCTGCTCAACGCCCAAGGGGCCAGGGTGATCGACATGCCCGCCCTAGAAATCACCCCCCCCACCAGTTGGCAACCCCTCGATCGCGCCATTGTCCAACTGCCCCAGTACGATTGGCTGATCCTCACCTCTGCCAATGCCGTTGATTACTTTTGGCAGCGGCTGACAGCGGTGGGAAACCCTGCTGCCATCAACCACATCAAACTGGCGGTGGTGGGTAAAAAAACCGCCCAGGCCCTACAAGCCAAAGGCTATCACCCCGACTACATTCCCCCCGATTTTGTCGCCGATTCCCTGGTGGCTGCCTTCCCAGAACCTGTGGCGGGCAAGGCCCTGCTGTTCCCCCGTGTCGAGAGCGGCGGGCGGGCCGTGCTGGTGCAGGAGATGACCGCCGCCGGGGCCACAGTGACGGAGGTGCCCGCTTATGAATCGGCCTGTCCGGCCCGCCCTGATCCCACGGCGATCGCCGCCCTCCAAACCCGCCAAATCGACGTGATTACCTTCGCCAGTTCCAAAACCGTGCGCCACGGCTGCCAACTCATGGCCCAGGGGTTGGGCGATCGCTGGCGGGAGGTGATTGCCCCAGCGGCGATCGCCTCCATCGGCCCCCAAACCTCCGACGCCTGCCGAGCCTGCCTGGGGCGCGTCGAGATTGAAGCCGACGTTTACACCCTAGACGGATTGACGGAGGCGATTTGCCAATGGGCCAGCGCATTATTGGCCTAACCGGAGGCATTGCCACGGGTAAAACCACCGTCTCCCGCTATTTGGCGGATCACTACGGTCTGCCGATATTGGATGCCGATGTCTACGCCCGTGAGGCGGTGGCGGTGGGTTCACCGATTTTGGCGGCGATCGCCCAGCGCTACGGGGCCGATCTGCTCCACCCCGACGGCAGCCTCAACCGTCCGGCCCTGGGCCACATCATCTTTAACCATGCCGATGAGAAGCAATGGGTGGAAGCCCAAATTCATCCCTTTGTGCGCCAGTGCTCTGCCGCCGCCATGGCAACCCAACCGCCAGAGGCCACGGTGGTGCAAGCCATTCCCCTGCTGTTTGAGGCGGGGCTGACGGATCAGGTGACGGAAATCTGGGTGGTGACCTGTGACGAAGCCACCCAATTGCGGCGACTCCAGGCGCGGGATGGTTGGGATGAGGCGGCGGCGATCGCTCGCATCCGTAGCCAATGGCCCCTTGCGGACAAGGTGGCCCAGGCCGATGTGGTGCTCACCAATGACGGCGCGATCGCCCACCTCCGGCACCAGATTGATCAGGCACTAGGGTAACTGTTCACCGCCAAGCCTATGGGCTGGCAGCCCGGATCATGGTTGCGTCTCCAGCCACAACGGCCCTGGGGATGACGCCTCAACCTGCATAACTCCGGTCCTCCCAGACAGAGATCCCAAGGGAGGCGGGGTGAGGTGAGGGCTGCTAGCGATCGCGGATCCAACCTCCAACTATTTTTGGCTCATTTTTTGGCTCATTTTTTGTTGCCAGCGTCCGGAATCTTCATAGATAGGCAAAATGACGTTGATAGACCCGTTAGGCAAGATGCATCCATCTGATTCCATCCCCAGCAAACTACGCTTATCTGCTCAAGGTTTGCAACAGGTAGATGCAAGACTAAACTACCTGGGCTGGCGCAAGCAGTCCAAATATTGGGCACATAAGGCCAATGTTGGTGTCGCCACCCTCAAGCGCTTCCGTGCCCGGAATCGCGTCACGGCTGATGCCTTTCAGTCCATTTGTCAGGCCCTAGGGTTGGGTTGGCAAGATCTCGCTGAACCCTATTTACCCGTTTCAGCGGAGGCAGAAGAGCCCTTCGACGATAGTGCCGATGGTGGGCTGGATGAGATTTGGGTCAGTCGGGGATCGGTTTTTCAATCCCTCACCCACCACTTGAACCAGGGGTGTCGCATTCTCGTCCTGACGGGCATCACAGGCATTGGCAAAACGGTTCTAGCGGCGCAACTCACCCAGCGGTTTCAGCCCAAGTTGGGGCCACATCTTGTCATCAATCTGGACATGGCTAACCGCACCAAGTTTGTGGATATTGCCACCGATTGTTTAGCCCAGGTTGGTCAGGTGGTGACGGAAGAAGAGCGGCACCACCCGCCCCAGTTGATGCAGCGATGGCTGCATCTGCTCATCCACGATCCCCACTGGGTGGTGATGGACTCCCTAGAAGCCCTGATGCAGGGGGATGAACACAATGGCTGGAGTGTGTTTAACGATCCCCTCTGGGATCGTTTCTTTCACCAACTGTTGGGGAGCACCGTCTGCGCCAGCCAATTGGTATTGACCTCCCAGGAAGTGCCCAGTCAGCTTCAGGTCCACGGCTGGCGTTACCCCGAACGTTTTCAGGTCCAACCCATCAAGGGGCTGTCCCCCGATGCCCAAGTTGCCCTCCTGCGGGGATATGACTTTCAGCCCGAGGATGCCGAAAGTTGGTCTTACCTGCTGCGGATTGGTGCAGCCTACGAGGGTCATCCCCTGGCGTTGCAGGTGATTCTGGGGGAAATCCGGGATCATTACGGCGGCCAAGTGGTGCGCTACTGGCAGCAGTATGGGGCCGAAATTGAGGTGGTGGAACAGGCCAAGGCCGGCCTGGCAGCCCCCGGCGACTATCCCCAACTGGATCGCTACTCTTGCCAGTTGCGCAATGCGGTGCGCGATCGCATTGACAAGACCTTTATGCGCCTGCGCCACGACTTGCCCGACGCCTATCTGCTGCTGTGTACCACCGCCGTTTATCGCACCGCCGTGGATGAAGCCTTTTTGCTCGGCCCCTTTTTGCGGCGGGGATGGTCTCCCCGGCGGGGCCAAGTGGCCCTAGATACCCTGCTAGAGCGTCATCTGCTGGAAATTAACAGCAACAACCAATTCCGCCAGCACAACTTAATCCGCAGTGTGGCCCTAGATCACTTTCAACAGTTAGATGCCGCTTCCTAGTGGGTCCTTCGTCCTGCTCATGGCCATTACTTGTCGCCTCTAACTATTGTGGTTAGCGATTCAGAAGCGTTCCGGGAATGGCGATGTTCGG
>JAQCHG010000106.1 GCA_027619675.1 Cyanobacteriota bacterium | reverse complement strand
CGGGGGAACCGAGGCGATCGGGGGCGGTGACTGGCTTCAAGCTAGCTACCCAGTTTGAAGGCTTCCACAAACAGGCTGTACACCAAGCCCAGCTTGAAGGCGTTTAAGACTTCCATGCCAAAACCCATGGCGGTTTCCCCTGGGCGAGGACGGCGGTACACCCACCAACTGATGACCTCGACCCCCACCAGCAAGAGGGCGGAAATGACCACATCTAGGTCTGCCGTTTGCCCCGCGATGGAGGCCACCGCAATGCCAAAGAAATTGCCGAACAGGAGCCCAATAATCACCAGGGAGAGCCGCCGCCAGGGGTTAAACACCCAGCGCCCAAACCGATTGGCTAAGGTCTCGATTAACGTGGCGAGGCGGGTGCGTTGCATGGGTCTTGGGTGGGCAGCAGGTTATTCAGCGTCGGCATCGTCAGGGCGATCGCAGGCATCGTGGATGCCCCCTTGGGCACAAATATAGGTAAGTTGTCCCAGGTCTAGGTTGCGGGCCTGATTGAAGTTGATCCCAGTAAAGCGATCGCCTGGTTGCAGATTCGGGGCACTGGTAATAAAGCCATCTTGGTTGGTAGCCTTCTCAGCGGCAAAGATAGCCCCGGTAAAATCCGTCCCCAGCAGATTGGCCCCCTGTAGGTTCACGTCCCGTAAATCCGTATCCGTCAGGTTAGCCCCCCGTAGATCCGCATCCGCCAGGTTCGCGCCCGCTAAATTGGACCCCGCTAAATTGATTTGCCGCAGATCGGCCCCCCGTAAATCCGCCGCCGTAAAGACCGTTTCCAGGGCATCGGCCCCCCGCAAGGTGGCCCCCGTCAAGGTGGCCCCGTCAGCAATCAGCCGTCGGAGCCGTGCCCCCGTTAGATTCGCCCCCACCAACTGGGCCGTGGTCAAATCAGCAGCAATCAACCGGGCTTGGGTCAGATTTGCCCCCCGCAACTGGGCCTGAATCAAATTCGCCCGCTCTAAATTGGCCCGCTCCAGATTCGCCAGGGTCAGATTTGCCCCCCTGAGCTGCGCCCGCAGCAGACTGGCCCCGGCCAACTGGCTCAGGGTCAGATCGGCCCCACTCAGATCGCCATCGGTCAGATCGGCCCCGGCCATATCCGCAAACCAGTCGTCATAGGTGTCGGGATGGCCATCGGGACCGGGATGATAAAACCGCGCTCCCTGAAGTTGCGCCCGGTTCATCACCGTACTGCGCCAGTTAATCCCGGCTAAGGATTGTCGGGGCAGGGTTAACACAAAGGGTTCGGCCCCCCCGGTTAAAGCCCCCAAATACAACCCGCTGAGGTCTAGGGTCGGGATGCGATCACCCGCCAATACCACCAACTGCACCACAACGCGATTAACGGTTTGCAGTTGCGCCACCAGCATGGCCCGCTGTTGATCATTGGGTTGCAGGCTCAGCTCCCGATTCAACCGCTGATTGAGGCGGCGCAGGTCAGGTAACGCCTCTGGGCCTCGATTTACCAAAGCCTGTTGCAGCGTAGCCAGCCATTGGGGATCCTCCGCCTGGGCAATCAGATCCACGAGTAGGGGCGTAGCCCGCTCGTCAGGCACACTGCCCAGGGTCGTGACCGCCACCCGCCGGGCCTCTTCGTTGGCCCCAGCATCGGTCAGGGTATCCACTAAATTGAGAAACAGTTCCTGGTTCAGGGCATTGACGGTGCGCCGTTGCCAGAGATGGTAAGCGCCCCCGCCCCCGATACCCCCGAGCACCAGGGCCAGCACCACCCAGCCGATGCCTAGCCGCGATCGGTGCGGGGGCTCCGGGGCCAATCCAGGCTCTAGCACCACCGGGGTAAGGCCACCACTTTCATCCACCCAGGCCAATGCTCCGGGCTGTCCCGGTGGCAGGATGGCTCCAGTCCACTGGGCGGCTAGGCGCACCATGGCCCCCGTTTCTCGATCCACCACGCAGGTGCCCGCCAGCCAGTCGTGCCAGCCCCGGCGAGAACGGCTAAAGCCCCCGCTGAGATTCTCGATCGCCAGGACACCTAACCCCAATCCCAACAAAACCCACGTCTGGGGAAACGCCCCCCCAATTCGCCACAACCCATAGGCAATCACTAGGGGGCCGCCCCAACGCCCTAGTCCCTCCCGCACCAAAATCCGCCGCCAACCTGGCACCTGCCCGGTCAGGGTCACCACCTGCAAGCCCAGCCAACGTTTAGGACCACTGGTGCCCCGGCGGCTGAGGCCGTACATATGGGCCGCTATCAAAATCAAGGGCAGCCCCAGCGCCCCCGTCCACAGCAGTTGGGTCAGGGGGGTAATGCGCTCAGGCAGCGATCGCCGAGGCAACCCCAACAGCCGCCCCGTCTGCTGCTGGGCCAGGTTTAGCACCGGAATCAGAGGCTGCTGGGGATTCTCAGCCCGTGCATTGAGATAGCCGCCCAGGGTTAACGGCACCCCCACACTGGCGCTCAACAGGGCCATCTCTAGCCCCCAAGCCAACAACCGTCGCCCCACCGTGGGCATCCGATGGACAAAGGGCTGGGGGGCCTCTGTGGCAGATGCCGTTGAGGCTGCCGATGGCTCTGCCGTTGAGGAACGCCACAAAGGCAACCGAAAAAATCGAGGCATTGACTCAAAAGAGGGGATGAACCCAATAGCGGTGAGCGGCCACGCGACACCCTAAACCCTGTCACCCATTGCCTAGGGACCCGGCAATACAGGCACAACCCTAGAGACAGGTCTGTACGGTAGGGGCAACAGCCAGATCAGTGCATTTTCCCTAGTCGGCATCGTTCCCAACCATAGGGTCACCGTTGGGATCGCTACCAGCGTTTCAGATAGATTACGTCACTATGCCACGGCTATCACGAGAAGCCACCATAGACGGGCAACGATCTCCCCCGATTCTGGGATGGATGACATACCCTAATGGGTCATTTGCCATGCTCATGGCCATTATTTTCACCCTAAACCACTGCGGCTAGAGCTTCAGAAGCATTCCGGGAATAGCGGCATTCAGGCGAAATGCCCCGCTAGGACGCGTCATCCATTTCCGATCAAGATCCTGATCCTTATGGTAGGCATGACCGCCCCCACCTCCATGGTGGTCCTAGGACCTGTCACCACTACACAGCCAGGGTTCTTACGTTGATTGATGGCCTCTACGGCAAGAGAATAGCGGTTTCATTGGGCGGGAACGCCACTTCCGTGACGACCCCAGGCTTACCAAGCGATTGAGCCGCCCCCTCATTAAAGGAAACCACTACGCCTCCGGCATTCCCCGCCCGAATCACCAGCTTCTCATCAGCCGTCCAAACACGGGCATCCCCTTCCTTGAGTACCCCTTCAAAGGTCACCTCACCGTCAGCGGTAATGCGCAGCCAAGATTGATCCTGCATTTCCACCGCCACCCGTACCGGGGCATTGACCGCCTCTGGAAACTGGGCCTCTGCCTGGGGTTGGGATGGGTCTGCCGTCGCGCTGCGTTCCGTCGGCTCTATGGCCTGCTCTAACCCCTCCCCCGTCAGCGGTGGCAAGGCACTGGTGCGATAGCTCGCCTTCTTTAAGGTGTAGGACAACCCACTCACCGAAGCCGCAATGATCAACACATAGATCACATACAGGTGCAGGGGGCGCAGTTGGGGGGTCACCGGCACCCGCCAGAAAGACCGCTTAGGTTCTTCCACCTTGGGGGTGAAATATTGGCTCGACAGGGTTTCACCGTCTAGCCCCAAACCGTTGGCATACTGACGAATCAGTCCCCGCGTATACACCGGCTCCGGAAGCTGCGTCACATCAGCCACTTCCATGGCCCTGAGTAAGCTGGGACGAATCAGGGTGGTGGCCGCAATGTCTTCATGGGTGGCCCCTCGGGCTTCCCGCCGTTCCTGCAGGATGCGCCCAATGTCCACCAGTTGCTCTCGGTGCAGGTCAGTCAGATTGCGTGGCTGCTTTTTCATACGGGGAAGTCAAAAACAGGGATGCATTCAAGGAATGAGAGCCTTGCCTCTAGAAATACAAATGCAACGTTAATGGGACTTTAAAAAGGAATCGGCATTTATCAACCCTGATTTAAGTGCGTTTACTTCATGTTTCGTTAAATCTCTCACATTCCCCGGCATTAGACTAGCCAGGTAAACCGAACCGATGGCAATGCGGTGGAGTTTTACCACGGGATGTCCCAAGGCTTCAGCCACCCGCCGAATCTGTCGCTTGCGTCCTTCCCGCAGTACCACCTCCAGTTCCGTGCGGTCTGGCCGCTGGGTCACCTGGCGGACGGTGGCGGGTAGGGTGGGACGGCCTTCAAGGGTGATGCCTTGCTGCCATTGGGCCAAGGCATGCCGCGAGGGGTGCCCCTGGACCCAGACCCGGTAGGTCTTGGGGATATGGTGGCGGGGATGGGTGAGACGGTAGGTCAATTCACCATCGTTGGTCAAAATCAGCGCCCCGGTCGAGTTTGCATCTAAGCGACCCACGGGATGAATACCCTGCCCCGATCGCAACGGCGGCGGCAACAAATCTAGAACCGTAGAACGGCCCCAAGGATCATCGCAGGTACACACCACCCCTAGAGGCTTATTCAACAACAAATAGAATTGGGCCGGACGATTTTTAGGGCCAAGGGGGTGATTATCTAGGGTGATGGCGTCCAGGTTAGGGTCGGCTTTTTGCCCCAGGTGGGCCACGGTACCGTTGACCTTGACCCGTCCTGCTTGAATCAGCGCCTCAGCCTGTCGCCGGGAGGCTACCCCCCATTGGGACAGTAGTTTTTGTAGACGCTCGGTCATCCGCTCTCCTAGGCAATCTGCTGATCCACTGGGTGCCCGTTAGTGTCTGGCCAGGGTCCATAGCAGCCCCATGTCCATGCCGTCACCATGCCATCAATTTTAGGGCGCGTTCCTCGATTACATGGGAACGCCCTGTTGGGTAGATATTCTGTGGGAGAAGAGGGGGGGCGGACATTCCCTAGCAACGGGGTGCAGGGGAACGGCCAAAAAAGACACCTGCTGGAGACTAACACTGCCAGCAGGCGATCTTGGAGTAAAGGATGCACAAGATTGGAACGGTGGCCCTACCCCAGGTGCAGGTCTGAGCCCGTTTGGGAAAGGCTATCCCCCAAAGCTGGGGAGACGCACATCGGAAAAACTGGGCAGGTCTAACTGCTGCGATCGCCGGGTTCTGACCGCTAGCCGATAGCTCACACTCTGGAGTTCAGACTGGAGCTGACGGTTTTCCTTCTGCAAATGGGCGACCCGTTGCCGCACCGTATCCATGCGCTCAGCAAACTTCTGGCGATAGACCTTAGGTAATTCCTGCACCACCTGCTCTAACATGCGGGTGCGATCGGTCAACTCCTGCACGGTCTGCCGCAACTGCATGGTTTCTGTGTTGCGGTCCTCAAGCTGGTTTTGGTAGAAGGCAACCTGTTGCTCTACCCCCCGCAACTGCTCCCGCAGCGCCCGTACCTCCGCCTGGTGATGCTCAGACAGTTGGGGGCTCGGCATGAACCCCGTATTGCCCTTAACCAAACGAAACAGCTCCTGGGAAAGCTGCTGCACTAGCTCATCACGCATCTGCAACTCTTCTTGCAAACGCGCCACTTCAGCCTGAGTTGCTGAGGAGGAAGGGGTTGCCAACTGCGTCACGACGCTACTCCAAGGTTCAAAAAGTAAATCACTCCGCCAGGGCCGATGCCCCAGACACACACCTGACTTGAGCAGTATTTTGGTGATACTTTAGCATCACTCACCATAAGTGGCACTTTATTTTCAAGTGTTTCTGCTGGGCGCAGATCGCGCCGACTCCCTGAGCAAAAATCAGGGATGAATCCTGTTCTTACCGTTGGCAAAATTCTTACCCCGAAAGTGGTTCAATCGCGCTAAATTGCACTACTCTTTTGGCGAACGTCGCTGCTAGAATCCCCCTTAGCCCGCCGTTCAAGTTGCTTGTCAGGCTGTTGATAGCTGTTTCTGTGCCCCAGAACCCTGGATTGTTCAGAGATCTCAGTTTTTATGACCCCCTCCTTTTCTTCTGACCTGCCCCTATCCACCACCGATCCCGATGCGGTGGCGGCCAATGGTTATGCGCCGTCGGTGCCTATTTCGGTGTACCGAGAGTTGGCCACGGAATTGAAAACCACCCAAGCTATGGTGGATGCGCTCACCCGGCAAAACCAGCAACTGACCCGTCAGAACAAGTTGCTGCGCCATGAAATTCAGCGCTTTGTGCAGTCAGCAGAGCAGTTAGCCCAGTTTGCTGGAGTGGCCCCGCCAGAGGCCGGGACGGTCAAAGAAACCCGCATTGCCTATAGCTCCAGCCTAGAGGAGCCCT
>JAQCHG010000105.1 GCA_027619675.1 Cyanobacteriota bacterium | reverse complement strand
ACCACCTCAGAGATTGACTCCTAAGCCTACCAGACGGTGACAACTCTGGCGGCCTTGGGGATGATCGTCCGCTCAGTACAGTTCATAGCGCAGCAGTTGGCAGGGGAGATTGCCGTTATTCAAGGCCCAACGCTGGCTAGATTTGAGGCCAATGGCCTGGGCCAGTTGCTTATTGCCGCTGAGCACAAACGCCGTCCAGCCTTGAAACCGCTGCTTAAGCACATCCCCTAGCAGCTTATAAAAGGGGGTGAGGTCGCTGCCCCGCCCCAACCGCTCCCCATAGGGAGGGTTACAGAGGAGGATGCCGCTGTCCGCCGGGGCCTCCACTGTGGCCAAATCCCGCTGCTGGAACTGCACCTGCTGCCCCACGCCACAGCGCTTGGCATTGCTGCGGGCTTGGCGGATCACCTGATCATCGCGATCGCAGCCGTAAATCGGAGCCAAAAGCTGGGCTTTCTGCCCCTGAGCGGCCTCTGCCTTGAGCCGTTCCCAGAGGGGACGATCAAAATCAGGCCAGGTTTCAAAGCCCATGCGATCGCAATAGAGCCCCGGAGCCCGGTTCAACGCCACCAAACTGGCCTCCAACGGCAGCGTCCCAGAACCACAGAGGGGATCCACCAACGCCTGGGTGGGTTGCCACCCCGACAGGCGAATCATCGCCGCCGCCAGGGATTCCTTGAGGGGGGCGGTGCCCATCGCCACCCGATACCCCCGCCGATGCAGGCTGTGGCCAGAGCTGTCGAGACTGACCGTGGCCTGGTTTTTGGCCAAATGCACATTGATGCGCACATCGGGGGTCTCCACATCCACGCTAGAGCGTTTCCCCCCCTGCTGGCGCTGTTGATCCACCACGGCATTTTTCACCTGCAACGCCGTGAAGTGGGAGTGGTTCAAATGCTGGGTTTTCCCCGTTGCCGTCACCGCCAGGGTTTGATCTGCCCCTAAAAATTGTCGCCAGTCCACCGACTGAATGCCGCGATACAAGTCGTCGGCATCCCCACAGGGAAACTGGGTGACGGTTTGCAAAATGCGAAAGGGCAGCCGTGCCCACAAATTCACCCGGTACAGGAGGGCGCGATCGCCCCCAAAGGCTACCCCGCAAAACCCCGGCACCACCCTTTGGGCACCCAACTCCTGGAGTTCCTCTGCGGCCAAGTTTTCCAAACCCCGCGCCACCGTCGCAAAGTAGTCGCCCATGCCCCCTCCCTGGAATCAATCCACCCGGCCCATCCACCCGGCCCTCACCGTAACCTAGAACATGGTTGAATAAAGGGCAGCGTCACATTTTAGATTAGGAGGCAGTATGGGTGGTGTAGTTGCTTATTTCCTTTTCCTTGGGGCCATGTTGGGCTTGGCCGCTGGCTTATATTTTGGGCTGCGGACGGCGAAGTTGATCTAGACGGCCATGGGCAGGAGGCTGGGTGGTGCCGTAGATCACCCCCAGCGCCAGCCAACCCAGCAGGGTGGTACGGGGGTAGGCGATCGTCAGATCAAAGAGCGAAAAAATTGTCAAACTGCTGAAGGCCCAGAGATACCCCCGCACCACCGCCTGTGCAGGTCTAGACAGTTGGGGCAGGCTACGAACCGCTCGATAGAGGGTCCATCCCACGATGACCGTTAGCCCTATCGTCAAGGGAAACCCCGTCTCTGCCAGCAACATGAGCCAGAGATTATGGGCATGGGGCATGGTTTCGTAGCCAGGAACCGACTGGGGCTCGTACAGAATGCCATAGTTACCCAGGCCGATACCGACCCACGGATGGGTGATGGCATGGCCCCAGGCAATGCGCCAGACGTGCAGGCGAGGGTCTTGGGTAAACAATTCCCACGTAAACGTGCGGCCGCCAATGCCAAAGACCGCCACACAGGTGACCAAGGTACTGAGCCCCAACCCTGTCCAGCATTTCAAGCGCCATTGACCAGGGCTGGTAAAGAGGGCGAGACCTAGGGTGGCGATCGCCACAATCACCCCATTTCTGGAACCGGTGCTGAACAGACCCACGAGATTCAAGAGGGTAACCACCGGTAGCCGCCAGGATTGCCGGGTCAGCCACCCCATCACCCTGGGCCGGGGAGCGGGATCTACACCTTGACAGGCCTGGGACGCGCCACAGTACTTCACCATTAGCCCCAGCCCCAGGGCGAACACAAACACCAAGTAGCAGGCCAGGATGTTGGGATGGCCAAACAGCAGATCAGCGCGATGGCCAAAGTCGGTGTTCTTGCCGTAAAACCACCGCAGCCCCCAGAGGTTTGCCAGCCATATCCGCACCTCCGGCCCCATCAGCCAATATTCCACCGCTGCCAGGAGGTTGACTGGCATTGTGATGATCAGTAGCCAACCAGCCCAGGTTTCCGCCTGACGATGGGGATACGGGGCCTGGGGTAGCCACGTGCCTAAGGCCACGGTAACCGCCATAAACGGCAGGAAGTTGGCCAGTTGCAGGTGAGTTGCTCCGGGGTCGTAAGCAAACTGACTGCTGAGCCACAGCCCCAACCCCAAAGCCAGCCAGCCTGAACCCACCGCCAACTTCCAAAAGCGCTGGGGCTGGGTCACCAGGACCACCAGAATCAAAATAATGAAACCACCAAAGCTGACATAGCTCAGGGTGGGCAACAGCAGCAGACAGCCGGAAACCAGGGAGGTCAGTACTCGGTCCTTCACAGCGTTGGCGGGGATGGGGTCTCCTGGGGTGGTCGGCGTCTTGTCCCCTGAAACCCCAACACGGCTAGGGCTAGCCAGGCCATCACGTTGACTCGGGCATCAAAGAGGGTGAGGTCAAAGAGGGCAAACAGCATCGCCGCTAGGAAGCAAAGGCCATAGCCCACCATCATCCCTCGCTCTGGGGGTGATAGGTAGGTGCGGGACCACCCGTGTACAGCCCGGTACAGAATCGCGCCGATCGCCACCGTCAGCCCCACGGTAATGGGAATGCCCGTCTCTGCCATCAGGGAGAGCCAAAGGTTGTGGGCGTGGGGCATGGTGTCATATCCGGGCACACTGCCGTCGTAGAGCAATTTATAGTTCCCCAAACCCTGGCCCAACCAGGGGCGATCGGCCATGAGCCGCAGGGCTAACCGCCATACATACACCCGAGGATCTTGGGTGACCCAAGCCCAAGCGATCTGCCTGCCGCCGATACCAAAGGTGAGGGCACTGGCGGCGATCGCCGCCAAAGCCGCCAATCCGCCGTAGCGAATCCAGCGATGGGTTTTGAGGCTAAACACCCAAACTAAAATCAACACCATCGCCGCCAAATAGCCATTGCGGGAACCACAGCAATAGAGGGTGAGCCCCAGCCCCGCCATGACCAGGAGCAGCCCTGCCACCGATGGCCGCCCAGAGGCTGGGGAGGCACTTGCAGGGGGTGGCGGATTCAGGGCAACCGCTAATAGTCCCAACCCCAACCCCAGCACCATCACGGCATAGTTGGCCAGGGTATTGGGGGAATCAAAAAAACCATAGGCGCGGGGATCAAAGGGATCGCCAATGTACAGCCAATCTACAGGGGGCAGCGCCGTCAGCAGCGCTGGGAGGGCATTAGCGGGCTGATGCTTGAGACCATATTCCACCAGCGTCCACAGGGACATGGGCAAAGAGCCCAGCACCAAAATCTTGGCCCATGCCCAGGACAGGCTGTGGGGATGGGGATGGTGATCCAAGGCGGTGGCGATCGCCGCCCACAAGAGGAAATAGGGCAGAAAGTGAAAGAGTTGGAGCAACGCCTCGCCGGGATACACCGCCAGCCCACTGCTGAGGAGCAACAGCACCGTCAGCAGGCTGAAGCCACCGCGATGGAAGCGTTGCCAAACCTGCCCTGGCCACTGCCAACACCAGCGCCCCAAGCATCCCAATAGGATGCCTAAACCGCCATAGATCAGGTAAGGCAGCAGGATGAGGGCGATCGCCACCCAGCGCGGCCATTCCCCCCCAATGGGCAATATCGCCGAGGAAGAATCAGGCTTAAGGGGCACCGTCATAACCCTACGGAACCTCCCTATCCATTGCAATTAATCTGTTAATAAGCACCATCCCCGATTAATACCACCCACACCGTCCGCAAGCGGAACCTCCCTATCCATTGCAATTAATCCGTTAATAAGCACCATCCCCGATTAATACCACCCACACCGTCCGCAAGAGGATGTAGATATCCAGCCAGATGGACCAGTTGCGCACATAATATGCGTCCAAATTCACCCGCTCAGTGTAGGTGACATCGCTGCGTCCCGACACTTGCCACAACCCGGTAATCCCTGGTAGAACGCGCTTATACAGCTCAAACTTATCGGCATAGTAGCGGATCTCGTCCCCCACAATGGGCCGGGGGCCCACTAAACTCATTTCCCCCCGCAGCACATTCCATAGCTGGGGCAACTCATCTAAACTTGTGCGTCGTAACAATCGGCCAACGCGGGTAACGCGGGGATCGTGTTTTAACTTCCGTTCCTGTTCCCACTCCGCTCGGCATTGGGGATGGCTGGCCAGAAATGCCGACAGCACTTGATCCCCGTTGGCAACCATGGAACGAAATTTCCAAGCGGTAAAGGGGCGACCATGCTGCCCTAAACGGCGCTGTCCATAAAAGATCGGGCCAGGGGAGTCAATCCGCACTAGGAGAGCAATCAGGCCAATCAAAGGCAGCATTACGAAGCCCACCCCAATCGTTAGGCACCGATCTAAAATCGCCTTGGTCAATCGAGGCCCCGGCAACAGGAGCCGCTGGCGCACCTCTAGCCCCAACATACCGCCCAAGTCCTTGGTGCTGACCCACAAACTGGCAAAGCCAAAGAGGTCGGGCACCATCAGCAAATGGGGAAAGGTGTGGCCATACTGCTCCAGAATGGTCAGCAGTTTTTCCCGAGGCACCCCCGGCATGGCCACAATGGCATGGTTGATACCCAATTCCTTGGCTAGATAGGTGGACAAGGACAGTTGTCCTAAAACCGGAACCCCATCAATCTCTGCCTGTTTACGGGGATCATCATCCAGGACCGCCACCGGTTTGAGACCCAATTCCGGTTGGCGCTTCAGGGTCCGCACCACCAGCTCCCCCGTTTTACCCGCCCCCAGCACCAGCACAGGGTATCCCCACCAGGAGCGGCGGGCAAAGCAATGGCGGGTCAGCACCCGCGACAGCCACACCAGCACCATGGATAGCCCCCAGGCCATGATGAAAATGCCTCGGGAGTAGGTGGTCCCTTCCCGCAGCAGAAAAATAATGGAGCCCAGGGCCAAGTAGAGGCCCGTAGTGGTTACGCAAAGTCGCCGCAGCTCGTCCACGGGGCTAATGCCCACGATGTAGAGTCCTGCCACCCCGTAGGCCAACACCATGCCTGGAATTAGGGGCCATAGCTGCCAATACAGGGAGGGAGGAAACTGCCCCCCCAACTCTAAGCGGACGTAAACCCCCACAACCCCCGCGATCGCCAACGCCACGCCATCGGTCACCACCAAGAAACCAGCGGTGGGGAGCGATCGCAATGTAACCACCCAAGGCAATCCCCTAGGCTTAAGGACATGAGGCAGGGAAAACATAGGCGTAGAAACGTTACCCCCAATACCGTCTCTACTCTAGGTCATCCCCTCGCTGAAACCCCATCCCCACTAGTGGTCTCGCCACGGGACACTCCTAGCAAACACACGGACTCACTGGGATGGGGCGATGACAACCGCTGCCTCACTCCTGCCCTCAGGGCATCACACAGCATCTGGATCAATACCCAAAGCTCGCAGTTGCGCAGCTAACGCTGCTGCTTTTTGACAAGCGGCTTGAGCTTCTTCCTGGGCAGCTTGGACTGCCTGCTGGGCAGCAATGGCCAACTCTTGGGCGGTGGGTAACACCTCCCAAGTTAAGGTGGCCCACCGAATCCAAGTGGTCTCAATGCCGCGATAGTCCCCAGTCCAAGTCCGGAGGGTGAGGCCTAAGCGATCGCTGGTGAACCAACCCTGATCATCGGGTTCCAGGGGCTGATAACAGCCACCCACCAGCACAAATCCAGAGAAATCCTTGGGATTGAAGGGGTCGTACCAAAAATACTCCCCCACCCGCAACTTATCTTGATAAATCTGCTTCTTTTCGGTTTTGTCTTGCTGGGCAGTACTAGGGGATAGCAACTCAATCACCACATCTGGAGCCTTTTCTTCTTCCCACACCACCCAACTTTTTCGCTCTGCTTTCGGCACCCCCACCACGGCAAAAAAGTCGGGACCTTTGAAGTCCTGTTTTTTAACTTGGGCCAAGCTGAAATAGACAAACATGTTGCCGTTGACATAGCCATCTTCCCGATTAGCCAGCCAAGTGGACAAACCATCAATCAGCAGATCCATCTGCCACTTATGGCGCTGGGTTTCC
>JAQCHG010000104.1 GCA_027619675.1 Cyanobacteriota bacterium | reverse complement strand
GGCCATTTGGTGGCACAAGGAGAAGGGCTCTGGTTTCAGGGGGAGGGGTGGCGGTTACCGTTGCCCGCTGGGGGCGATCGCTGCCGTCGCCACCGCGATCGCCCAGTCATTTTGGGCATCCGTCCCGAGGATATTCACGATCCCGCCTTTCCGCCCCCTAACATCACCCCAGTCCCCTTAAAAGCCACCGTGACGCTGGTGGAACCCATGGGCAACGAGATTATCCTGCACCTACAAACCGCAACCCAGCAGGCCTTAACGGCTCGGGTAGATCGGCGATCTCGACTAACCCTAGGGGAAACCCTCGACCTCCAGGTGAATACAGCCGCGCTACACCTGTTCGATGGGGTGACGGAGATAGCGCTCACCTAGTGGGTCATTTGTTCCGAACACTGCCATTTCCGGAACGTTTCTGAAGCCTGAGCCACAGTGTCTTGAGGCGAGAATAATGGCCAGTCAGGCTTGTCCCTGTGATTGATGACGCACCCTAACACACGCTGTTCTACAGGCACTGTTCTACAGGCTATGGCTAGCGAGGGCGTGGTTGACTAACTGAAACAGGCGCTGACAATGGTTATCCCGCTTGAGGGGAAGTTCCTCATTGGTGACCACCAAATTGACCTGGGCAGACGGGTTAGAAAGGGTGGGGGGATTGATCAGGACTTCAACGGTGGCTAAGCAATTGAGGCGAACGTCTCCAGGCCGTTCCTTCGCCACCAAATAATCGTCATTGTCATAAATGAGGTCGAGGTCACAGGAAGCCAGAGTATTGAGCAATACCTGACGCAGGCTAGGTAGGGAACTTTGAGCCTTGATTAACGTGCTATAGCGTGCCATAACAACTCTAGCTGGGTAACAACTGTGTCCCTCGGCAAAACGGGGAGGGAGGGTCGCCTGACGTACATGGAAGATCCCGACTCTGCACCTGGGCCAAAATCATTGTGGCATCGGCATTTCGGTGCAAACTGCCACGAGTGATACTTGTAACTCCCGTATGGTGAAAAACTATCGTGGGCTTCAGAGTCTGCTGACAGAGGGGTGATCCATCCTCCAGCAACACTGTAACCGATCGCTTGGGCGACCCAAAACACACCCTAGAGAGAAAATTGAATCCCTATTTAGGGAGAAGCCGATATGGTTGAAGGCTTTTACGCGATCGCAGATCCAGGCAGATCCCAATATTGCGATCGTCCATATGGTACTAGATCCTAAAGTAAACGCAATGGGGGCGGTGTCGTCCAGGACCAGAGCCATGCCAAGACTACACCCACCACGTAGGGCATATCCGTGAACATGACTGGCAAATTAATCGTTTTAGAAGGGGTGGAAGGGGCTGGTAAAACCACGCAACTGAAACAGCTACACCAATGGCTAGAGGATCTACCCCAGGTCCAACACCTGCGGCACTTGGGGGAAATGGCGGACATTGTCATCACGCGAGAACCTGGGGGCACCAACCTGGGGCAGGCGTTGCGGACCCTATTGTTGGATGGCTCGGCTAGTCATCAAGTCAATGACCGGGCCGAGTTATTGATGTACGCCGCCGATCGCGCCCAGCACGTAGACGAAGTCATGCGGCCCGTTTTGGCGCGGGGGGGCTGGGTATTGTGCGATCGCTTTGTGGACTCCACCGTGGCCTACCAGGGCTATGGCCGGGGGTTAGATCTCTCCCTCATTGAGCGTCTTAACCGCATTGCCACCAACGGTTTGACCAGTGATCTCACCCTGTGGCTAAGGCTGGATGCTGAGGTGGGGCTGGACCGTAGCCAAAAGCGGGGTCCCCTGGACCGCATGGAAACCGCCGATGCCCAGTTCCATCAACGGGTGCAGCAGGGGTTTGAGGCCCTTGCCGATGCCCATCCCCGGCGGATTGCAGTGGTGGATGCAGCCCAGCCCGTAGACCAAGTGGCGCAGCAGATCCAAGCTTTGGTGCTAGACCGCCTCACCCTGTGGTACGGACACCGACTGTAGTGCCTTGCCGTTGGGGGAAATGGGGAATGGCAACCTGAAGCAGAGGGCGGTTTGGTTAAGCCCTAGTACTCTGCGGCGGAAGTCCCAATCCCCTGGGCTCCCTTGCCCCTCCGCTCCCCCACGCCAGGAAACGGTTGGCAAATGTACGCCGTGCGGTACTAGTGGGTCATTAGGATTGGATCATGCCGGGTCTCACCACACGGAGAAGGATGGAATGACCCCTTTTGCTGGGATTGTCGGCCAAGACACGGCCATTAGCTTACTGGAGCGGGCGATCGCCCAGGGGCGGGTTGCCCCCGGCTACCTATTTGCCGGACCCGCCGGGGTGGGTCGGCGACGGGTGGCCTTGGCCCTGGCCACGCTGCTGTTAGGGGGGGAAGATCGCCCCGCCATTCAACGGCGCATTGGCGATCGCAACCACCCCGACTTGCTCTGGGTTGAGCCCACCTATCTGCACCAGGGGCGACCCATTACCCCCGCCGAAGCAGAGGACTTGGGGGTAAAACGCAAAAGTCCCCCCCAAGTCCGTCTAGAGCAAATTCGCGATGTGGCCCGTTTCCTCAGCCGTCCCCCCCTAGAAGCGCCCCAGGCGGTGGTGGTGCTAGAGGGGGCGGAAACCATGGCCGAAGGGGCCGCCAATGGCTTGCTCAAAACCCTGGAGGAGCCGGGGAATGCCACCCTGATCCTGCTGGCCCCAGACACCGCTGCCCTCTTGCCTACCCTGGTGTCTCGGTGCCAAACGGTGCCCTTTCGGCGGTTGGCCCCCGCTGAGTTGGCGACGGTGCTGACCACCCAGGGTCAGGGGGATATCCTGCAACAGCCGGAAATTTTGGCCTTGGCCCAGGGCAGCCCAGGGGCGGCGATCGCCGCCTGGGAAACCCTGCAAGCCCTGCCCAGTGAGGTGCTAGCGGCGGTGGATCCCTTTCCTCAAACCCTGCGATCGGCCCTCGACCTAGCCCGGTTGTTGGCCAAGGATCTGGATTTAGAAACCCAACTGTGGCTGGTGGACTACTTGCAGCAGCGCCACTGGCACCAGTCGCGATCGCCCCAGATGATCCAAGCCCTGGAAACAGCCCGCCAGCACCTGCGCCAATTTGTGCAGCCTCGGTTGGTGTGGGAAGTCACCCTGATGGGGATGGTTGCTTAAAAGCCGAAGAATCCCCTGGGCGCTGTCGGCGTTTGGGGACGCAACGGAAAACTCTGGGTGACATCATCGGTGGCTAGAATGGCCCTGAATTCATCCCCGAGATCCGCCACGGGGGCAGCGGTGCCGCTCCAAAAAGCTTGAGCCTTGGTCCATACCCGCGCCCCTACCTGCCGCCCCAGACGGCGACCGACCAAGTCCCCATCGGCAAAATGGATGCCCCCATAGCGGCGAGATAGGCCCGCTTCATCAGCAGCGGCGGAAAAGGTGGGCCAAAACAGATCCACAGGCTCAGCAAAATATTCCACCTCGGAGTAGACGAAGCGATCGCCATAGCCAAAGCGATCGCTGCCCGTAAAGGTCTTCAACACCTCCGCCGATGCAGCGCTAAAGGTGCTGTGGCCAGAGACGAATTCTGGAAAGGCGGGGCTGACAAAACAGGTAGCCTGGTAGGGGTGCCAGGTGGCCCCATCAATCCAATCGGCTCCTTGGCCTGGTCCGGCCCAGGCGTAGATTTGCTGACCCCGAAACAGGCGGCGAATGGCGGTGATGGGGCGGACAGAATCGTAGTCCCGCTTGATGCCCCAGGCCACAATGCTGGCATCCAGGTTGGCATTGCTGAGGGCAAAAAACAGGCGGGCGTCTTGATCCAGGCTGTGGTGATCCCGCAGGGACACCACCTGGGCAATTAAGGCCCAATGGCCAGGGGGAAATTCTGAGGAGGGGCCATCGGCCCAATATTCCGCCATGGCCTTTTGGGCCGGGGTGAGGTGGGCGCTGATGTCCACAATCTCTTGGGCTTGGCGGGTAAAGACGGGGGAAGGATAGCGGGCGGGGGCGACAGGACTGGTGATGGGCTCTCCGTCCCCGAGGGCAAAGGGGGTGACTTGCCCCCAGTGGGGGGCGATGTAGGTCTGCACTGTCAAGGAGCCATCGTCTATGCAGAAGCCTTGGATGTTGCCGTTGGGGGTGGCTAAGGGCTGCCAGTGGTTGAGATCCACCACCTGATCAGGGCTGTTGACGGGTTCGTAGCCGGTGTAGTCGCTGTAGGCACCGGGGTGGCGATCGCCCAATTGATTGGCCCCATCGGGGTGGCGGTAGGTCAGCACCGCTGCCGCCGCCAGGTTACCCAGACCCGCTGGGGTATTTGGGTGGGTGGTGGTGAGGCTGGGGTCGAGGCCCACCGCTGCCATGGCCTGGTTGAACTGCCAAAGTTGGTTGGGGAATAAATCCCCCAGCACGCGGTAGGCGGCGTAGGCCATGGCGGTGGTTTTGTGGGCCATGGTGCGATCGCCCACGGGTTGCCGATAGCGATCCCCCAGCAGGGTGCCAACGGCGGTGCCATCGTACTGGCTCCAAGCCTCGTACTGGGCGGTGTGGACCATGGCTAAGGCCCGCGCCACCGCTGGGGGACCCGGCGACTCAAACCGAATGGCATTGATAGCAATGTTGTCCCAAAACACCACGGCATTTTGCTCGGGTAAGGCCTGCCCCACGGGGAGGGCGTCAATGCGGTGGCCGTCATCCACCTGGGCCGCAACTGGGGACATCCATAGACTGCTGAGCAGCCAACTCAACCCCAACCCCAGTCCGATCCATCGGCCCAACCGTTTTAGGGAAACCCGCATCGTCCTTAACCTGAGTTCATCACAGCGCCGTCAGACCATGGGGCGCTATGGAGGGAAACGGTTTGCAAGGTCACCATTTCGGAAAGGGCGGAGTATCCCTTGAGCCAGCCGCGTTTTTCCGGCAATGCCCTGCTAATCCCCAGAAACCCCGACGATCGCCAACCAATCCCCCTCTCTATTTTGAAGGCGGATCCACACCCCGGTGCCGCGATCGCCCACATGGGTTTCCAACCCATGGCCATCGGCCCGGAGGGTGGCTACATCCGGTTGGGTCGTCCCAAAATGGGCCACGAGCACCTGGGGATCCAGCGGTTTCAAAGCCTCGACGCCAGGTAGATCAATGACCGAATGGGTGCCCTCAAACCCGGCAGCCAGCCTCAGGGCAGCTACTTGCTCATCCACCGTCTGGGCTGCTTGGTAAAGGGCGATCGCTTTCCGCTGTTGGGCCGCTTCCGCCTGCAAAAACGCCAGCAGATCGGCTTGGTCCGCTGCCTCTAGATCCGGAGGGAGGGCGATCTCATCAAGGGCGGCGATCGCCGCCGCCGGGTCGGCCACTAACCCCCCAGGGTCTTGAAACCGGCCCGCCAAAAATGTCTCCTGTTGGGCATAGCGGAGGCTGGTGGCCAAATCCTGCCGCCAAGGGGTGATCACTAACCAACCGGAAGCCCCCATCGCCTCCCATCCGCTACGACTGGTGGACTGCCTTGACGATGAAATAGCTAATGGACAGGGCAAACAATGCCGCTGCCAGCCCCAATAAGCTCACCCCCTGCACCTTTTCTAAATCCAAAATGATCAGCTTTCGCCCCACCGCCGTCAGGGCCGTGGCAATCACCAACTCCACCTGCACCACATGCTTGCGGAGGTAGGCAGTGATGTTTTCTAAAATTTCTAGGGCGATTAACACACTCAAAAACAGGCCAAAAATTTCCGTCAGGGTGGTCTGAAAGAAACCTGTGCTATCGGATACCAACAGCGATCGATAAAGCACCAGGCCCAGATCAATCACCGTCACCAGAATTACCACCACCATGGCCATCGACAGCACCTTGGAGACGAGGCCCTCCACTTGCCGCAACCGCCACAGAAACTGTTCATCCTGAAAATTATGGGCTAACCAGCCCCAGGGAGTTCTGCGCCGACGCCCCATGGTTTTTCCTCAATACCGTCACCAATCTGCTGCTGTGAGAATACGGGATTTCCGCCCCCCCGACTAGCAACGAATGCTTATGCCTGTCTTCAGAAATCTAGGGGATCAGCCCGATGTCCGGCCTGGAATTTGAATTCCAGGCTCCCTTCACATGGGTTTCCTCACCATCGCGGCTTCAAGCCTCTGTTTCAACAACAGATATTTGCTGTGAGCCAGGGAATTGGTTCTCTTAGGCCCGCGCCACCCCTGCATCCCGTGCTGCTTGCTGCACCGCAGACGACACCGCCGTCGCCACCCGGCTGTCAAATACCGATGGGATGATGTGCTCTGCATCCAATTCTTGGGGGGACACCAGGGAGGCGATCGCGTGGGCCGCCTCCAGGTACATGGACGTGGTAATAGCCTGGGCGCGACAGTCCAACGCCCCCCGCAGCACCCCCGGAAAGGCCAGCACATTGTTGATCTGATTAGGGT
>JAQCHG010000103.1 GCA_027619675.1 Cyanobacteriota bacterium | reverse complement strand
CCCAATTCAAAATCCAAAATCCAAAATCCCCCAGACCCATGACCACCACCCTCACCAAACCCAGCATCATTCCCCCCTCCACCCATCCCCATGCGGATGTGATTCATCGCCTTGAGGCGGGCGGCTCCATGCTGCCAGATACGCCAGAAAACCTGATGCAGATCATTGGCATCTACAAGGCTTACGCGGTGCCGATGGACTTCTACTGGCGGGATTTGCTGTACATCGCGGAGCGGGGGTTTTTGGATCCCCTACCTGCGTTCAAGTACTTCCTGCCCCAGGAGTATCTGGATCTGCACAACCACTACGCTGGGGAGACGGCGGATCTGCGCATCTGGCGCGGGGAAGCGACGGCCCACCCAGAACTGCTGGAATTTATGGAGCGGGGGGAGGTCAAAAGCAAGTGGCCGAAGCTGTTTCACCACCTGTGGCACGATCGCGTCAACATGGAGTTCGCCGAAGAATGTATGCGGGCCATGCTCTGGCATCAGGACATGGGCGGGCGCTTCAATGACTTCCTCTACACGGATGAGTACAAGGCCAACTGCGATCGCGCCATCAAGGCTTACTTCAAGCGCAATCCGGTGATGCTGGGGCTGCACAAGCTGTTCCCCGAGATGTTCTACGAAAAGTGTCGGGAACTGTCCTACTACGCCAACCTAGGGCTGTTTTGGGAAGTGATGGCCCCGGTGTTTTTTGAAATGTCGGATATCTACGACGAAGGCGGCTTTTCCGGCGTCCCCGCCATGGACTTCCTCGTTAACGGTATCTTTGCCGTGGCGGGTCGCCCCATTTACCACCACGTCTACATCGACGGCGAATGCTACGAACTGATTCCCAAGTCCAAAGCCTTCACCTGGCTCTATGAGGCGGCCCTGCCCTATGTGGAAGCGGTGTTTTACCGCACCTCCCCCTTCCGGGGCACCAAGTCCTATAACGCCCAGGCGGGTCAAGTCCCCCTGGATCAGCACGATTTCCACTACGGCATCCTCTACGCCGACGTGTTTCCCGTGGGCAGCGCTGGGATTCCCCCCACCCTGCTGATGCAGGATATGCTCCACTTCCTGCCCCAATATCTGCTGGACTACTACCCGCAGTTCTGTCGCGGCGAAGACGACATGTTGATTCAGCTAGGGATTACCTTCCAGCGGTCCATGTATAACGTCACCTCGGCGGTAATCCAGGCCCTGCGGACGGCCCTGCTCTATCCCCTAGATGACCCCAACCCCCGCCACCGCATGGCCAACCGCAAGTTCTTTGAGGCCCAAATGGATCGCTTCCTGCGACCCGAAGCCCGGTTGCGGGCGGTCCAAGACCAAGCCTATCGGTAACCCCTGAGGTCTTCCCATACGGCAACTGCTGGATGATATGGATCCCCTATTTGCCGGGGCGGCGATCGCGATCGCGGGGCTGACCCTGATCGCCCACCTGCCCCATCCCCCCATTGTGGCCAGTCACCCCCCGCTGGATCTGCCTCTGACTTCTCCCCCTTACCTCCCCTAAACCCATGCCTACCATCGTTGATATCGCCGTCAATACCGAAGGTTTCTCTACCCTCGTGGCCGCTGTGCAAGCGGCTAGCCTGGTGGAAGCCCTGCAAAGCCCCGGCCCCTTCACCGTCTTTGCCCCCAACGATGCCGCCTTTGCCAAGTTGCCCCCCGGCACGGTGCAAACCCTGGTGCAAAATCCCCCCCAGTTGGCCCGGATTTTGACCTTCCATGTGGCGGCAGGTAAGTACACCCAGGCGGACTTGATTCGGATGGGCCAGGTGGAATCCCTAGAGGGAGCCCCCATCCCCATCGACGGCACCGAGGGGTTTGAGGTCAAAAACGCCACGGTGATCGCCGCCGACATCGAGGCCGACAACGGCATCATCCACGTGCTAGATAACGTGATCTTGATGGGTTAACCCCCCGCTGCCGCTGATACCGATGTGTCGGGGCTGTTGCCTTTAGCTTCGTCGGCCCCCTAAATCCCCCCGCACGGGGGGATTTTTGGTCTTGACTCCCCCAAATTTGGAGGCCGGGGGGCCTAGTGGGCAGAATGCAGATCATCCCCCCACATCCCCACCAGCGGTAGAGGCCCCTGGGGTATTGTCAGGGTATGGTCTAAATGCCGCTGCCCAAGTTTCTTTGGAGATGCCATGACCCTGACCCTTTGGCCCGGTCGTTCTCACCCCTTAGGGGCCACCTGGGATGGTAACGGCACCAACTTTGCCCTGTTTTCTGAAAACGCCACCGCCGTTGAGCTGTGCCTGTTCGATGCCCAGGACCAGGAAACTCGAATAGCCCTGACGGAGGTGAGCAACTACGTTTGGCATGGCTACTTGCCGGGGATAGGGCCGGGGCAGCGCTATGGTTTCCGGGTCCACGGCCCCCACGATCCAGAGGCTGGACAGCGGTTTAACCCCCACAAGCTGCTGATTGACCCCTATGGGCGGGCGATCGCGGGGGATGTGCGCCATGGGGCTGCCATCTTCGCCTATCCCATTGCTGAGGTGCTGGAGGCGGATCGGGATTTGGACTTTTCCCCCCTGGATGACGCTGCCCTAGTGCCCAAGTGCATCGTGGTGGATCCCAGCTTCGACTGGGGTGGGGATGTCCACCCCGACACCCCCTGGCACGAGACGGTAATCTACGAAGCCCATGTGCGGGGGCTGACCCAACGCCATCCCGATGTGCCGGAGCACCTGCGGGGCACCTACGCCGGGGTGGCCCATCCCGCCGTGATTGGGCATTTAAAAGCTCTGGGTGTCACTGCGCTGGAACTGCTGCCCGTCCACCATTTCAACGCCCATCCCGGCCACCTTGTCAGCGTGGGGTTGCGCAACTACTGGGGCTACGATTCGTTGAACTACTTCGCCCCCTACAGCGGCTACAGCGCCGCCGGGATGCAGGGGGAACAGGTGCAGGAATTCAAAGCCATGGTGAAGGCCCTCCACGCCGAGGGCATCGAGGTCATCCTGGACGTGGTGTACAACCACACTGGGGAGGGCAACCACCTGGGGCCAACCCTGACCCTGCGGGGCATCGACAACGAAGCCTACTACCGCCTGGTGGAGGAGTTGCCCCGCTACTACATGGACTTTACCGGCTGCGGCAATTCCCTCAATGTCTGCCATCCCCAGGTGTTGAAGCTGATCATGGACAGCCTGCGCTATTGGGTGCAGGAGATGCATGTGGACGGCTTCCGCTTTGACCTGGCCTCGGCCCTGGCGCGGGAACTGTACGAGGTCAACAGCCTTGCCGCCTTTTTCGACATCATTCACCAGGACCCGATTCTGTCCACCACCAAGCTGATTGCCGAGCCCTGGGACATTGGGGAGGGGGGCTACCAGGTGGGTAACTTCCCGCTGCTGTGGTCCGAGTGGAACGGCAAGTATCGGGACACCATGCGGGACTTTTGGCGGGAATCCCCCTGTCGGCTGGGGGAATTTGCCTTTCGCCTTACGGGCAGCTCGGATCTCTACGAATCCAATGGCAAGCGGCCCCACGCCAGCATCAACTTCATCACCTGCCACGATGGCTTTACCCTGCGGGATTTGGTCAGCTACAACGAGAAGCACAATGAGGCCAACGGCGAGGGCAACCGGGACGGTGAGAGCTACAACCGCTCTTGGAACTGCGGCGTAGAGGGGGAAACGGATGATCCCCTGGTGCTGCAACTGCGGCTACGGCAACAGCGTAATCTCCTGGCGACCCTGCTGCTGTCCCAGGGGGTACCGATGCTGCTGGGGGGGGATGAGTTTGGCCGCACCCAGCGGGGCAACAACAATACCTACTGCCAGGACAACGAGCTGGCCTGGATGGATTGGAATAGTCGCGATCGCCACGCCAGCCTGCTGACCTTTACCCAACGACTGCTCGCCTTCCGCCGTCAGCATCCGGTCTTCTGTCGCCGGGACTGGTTCCAGGGGCGAGCAATCCACGGTTCCGGTATCCACGACATTGGCTGGTATGACCCGGCGGGGGCAGACATCAGTGATGAAGACTGGCAGGCGGGGGACGCGAAGGCGATCTCCGTCTTCCTCAACGGCCAAGAAATTCGCACCCCCGACGCCCAGGGTAACCGCGTTGTCGATGACAGCTTTTTGATTTGCTTCAACGCCCAAGGGGAAACGGAAACCTTTGCCATTCCCCCCGCCCTAGGCGATCGCCCCTGGCAGTTGGTAATCGATACGAAGCTAGAGGCGGGCTTCCTCGATCCCCCCCGTTCCCTCCCCGGCGAAACCCTGGTGGTGGGGGCGCGATCGCTGGTGCTGTTGATGGCCCCTGAGCCGTTCCCGGCCTAGGGCAGACCCCATCAGGCCCTGGCTTGGAAGCCCCCTGGCGGGGCAACCCTTACCGATTCCCTAAACGCCCACACCCTGGCTGGCAGTCCCTTGGCCCAGTCCCCTTCAGCGCGCATTACACTGGGCTCAAGCTGAGAGGAACGCCCATGGCACACACACATCGACGGGGATGGCAGCGGTTGGGGGTTTGGGTGGGGGCCGCGATCGCCCTGGCACCGCTGCCCGCTTGGGCTTGCCAGTTGGGTGCCCCTGCCGCCGCCAGCGCCGAGTCGCGGCTGTTTCGCAGCGATCGCTATGGCCTCAGCCTAGAGATTCCCGCCAACTACCGCAGTGTGTTGCGCAATAGTGGCGACATCAGCTTCCATGACCCGGTGAGCTTTGCCTATGTGCAATGTTTGGCTAGCCGGGGCCGCTATGGCCGCCCCCCCGTACATCCGGTGTTGGAGGTGTCCCCCGTCGCCCCTGGCAATCTGGCGTTGGTAGAACTGGTGCGCCGCCGCCGCCCCTGGGTGGACTTTTATCAACCCACCTTTGAGTCTGTGACGGTGGCGGGGCTAGCGGGGGTGCGCTACGAGTACGTACAGGAAATCACCGGAATCCCTATGGTCAATCTGTCGGTGGTGTCCCCCGATGGTCGCCAGTTGATTACGGTATCTGGCCCTGCCGATGGGGTCACCGAGCAGGCGATCGCCAGCCTCCAGTTCCCGGCCCCGTCGGATTAGGGATTGAGCGCTAGCGTGTAGATACAGCAAGGCTTTCGGTCCAATCACTGTATCCATTGCCAGGGTGAAGCCATCGTCAAAAACGGCACCCAAACCCTCAAAACGGGGCAAGTGCTCCAGCCATACCTCTGTAACACCTGCGATCGTCGCCTACTTAACCTGAGTTCGGGTTAAGCAGCATTCCTGTTCCTGCAGGGGCGCACTCGCGAAGCCATGCCCCTAGGGCTATGGGCTTGCGCCCTGCAATCCGTGGCGTTCCCGCCCTCAGATAAGTAGCCGGGACTAATCAAACTGCACACCTGCCGCTGATTTTCTCCCTTCGGGAGACGCTAAAGCGAACGACTCCGCTCAATCAGCTAGACTCTTTTGCTGGCAAGGATTTGAGGGTTGAGCGGAGTCGTATGCCTTGCAGGCAGGCACAGCCAACGCGTCAGCGTCTCCCAAAGGGAGAAAACCCGTCTATAAGATAATTGAGCTTACCTACTTATCAATCTTGAGTTGACGGGCAACCAAATCCTGACCCTGGTGGCGTCAACCGTTTAGGGTTAATGCCCTGCAACGGTTGACTGACGGGCCATTAATAGTAGGTACCCACCTTGCGATGGTGAACCGCCGTCATCCCGTCGGGGTCAGATACTTTGCCATCCTGCACCGTGCAATACACCACCCAATGGTCACTCACCTCCATACGGCTGGTGACCGTGCATTCCAAATAGGCCAGGGCATCCCCTAGCAGGGGCGATCCATTGCTGGCGGGACGGGTGCGAATGCCCGCAAAGCGATCGGCCCCTGGGGGAAATCGCTTCAAAAAGTGCTTCATCAGATCGGCGTAGTTGTTCTCTTCCAACACATTCAGCACAAACTGATCGCCCACCTGCATCAAAGATTCAATGGCCCGATCCTTTGCCACCGACACCGTAAAGCCCAAAGGCTGGAAGCTGGCCTGGGACACCCAAGAGGCCACCATCGCCCCCTTGAGTTCCCCCTTTTGGGCGGTGATGATGTAGAGTCCGCTGCTGATGCGGCCCAGGGCCTTTTCTAAGTCCGCATCCAGGGCCTTAATTTTCTTCAGCTTCTTTGACTGGCTCAGTAACTGCCCCAGGTCCACCCCCGACTCTTCGCAGAGTTGATAGGTGGTTTCGTGGGGGGTGTCTTTGATGCGGATGGGGGCAAAGGCGACCCGCAATTCCAAATCTTGGAAGCGGGTGGCCAGGGTGTCGATGGGCTCATCGTCCCCGCCGTAGGATTCAAAAAGCCCCACGGTTTGCTTGTCTTTGACCGCCGCTAGGATGGTGCCGATCGCCGCCTGGGCCGCCTTACTGCCCTTGGAGGGGGGCATCCCAATCACCAGTCCGGTGGCCCGCCCCACC
>JAQCHG010000102.1 GCA_027619675.1 Cyanobacteriota bacterium | reverse complement strand
GGGGCTTCCGGCTCCGGCATGGCTTCGTACCCTTGGCTGAACAGTTGTTTGCACTGCATCAGCACCACCGCCACATTGTCGTGGCCATTCTTTTGGTTGGCCAATTCCACCCAGGTCGCCACCGCCGCATCTAGGGTGACGATGTCCTTGGTGATGAGGCCAATATAGTTGCCCCAGGTGGCCTCAATGCGGCCATGGTCGCTGAGGCCATCGGAGCACAGCAGCACCACCCCTTCTTCATCCAGCACAAACCGCTGGATGTGGGGGGTGAGGAAGTCTGCGGGGCGGGTGCCCACCGCTTGGGTCAGGGCACCCGCATCGGGGCGCAGGCGCAGGGCGCTGTAAAACTGCCGCCCAGCCTGGACATCCCGGCTGGCAATATCGTCATCCACCGTCAGTTGATGGCAGTAGTCGGGGGTGATCCAGTAGGCGCGGCTGTCCCCTATGTGGGCGATGTAGAGTTCATTCACCGCCAGCCAGCCCTGGTCGGTGCGTAGGCGCTGGGGTACGACGATCGCCATCACCAAGGTCGTACCCATGCGCTGGCGATCGCTGCGGCTTTGCTGATCGTTTTGGCGATTGACCAGATCATTCACCACCCGAATGGCCGCCTCGATCTGCTTGGCGATTACCTGGGGCGGGGCCAGCCCATCGGGGCTATCGGTTTCCGCCAGCAGGCCCTGGAGTTGGAGTTGCAGCGATCGCACCACCAGTTGACTGGCCACTTCCCCCGCCTCATGGCCCCCCACCCCATCACAGACAATGGCCAGCCGGGGCATGGGGGACTCCGGCGCTACCCCGTCGGGGTAGCAGGCATCTTCATTGCGGGTCTGGGTGGGGCCGGGGTGGGTGGCCCCCGCCACCCGCAGCCGGATGGGGCGCTGGGCCGCTTCCTTTAGCAGTAAATAGTTGAGGTCCACGGTGACCTGCTCGGGGGGGCAGTCGCCGTTGGCCATGGCGGTGCAGAGGTTGACAAAGGGCTGGGCAATGGCGGGTTGGGCTTCCGATTGCAGAGATCGCCAGCGCTCCGCTAGATCCGCCAGGGTAGGGGGGCGATCGCCATCGGCCATCAACTCCCGCAGTCGCAGCCGCCACCCCTCCACCCGTACATTCACGGGGGACAGCAGGCTGCTAGCCACCCCCAGTGCCCCCAAGGATTGCCACAGTTGCCAGGTTTGCCATAGCCAAGACAGTTGCCGCACCGCCGGGGCGCTGCCCCAGGCATCCGCTAGGGCGGGGTAGAGCTTGCCAGAGCGGGGGTTAATGGGCACATTTTCTAGCACCAGCCAGGGGTCTTGCTGGGGCCGCGACACCACATCGTAAATCCCCGGCACATGCAGCCGCAGGGGATGGCTTTTGAGGTAGGGCACCACCCCATCGGTCACCGTCTCGGCCATGGCGGGGGGGCTATTTTGGCGGTCTTGCCAAATGTGGGGGGCCACCACCTGATAGCGATCGCCAACCGTTTCTCCCACTGCCAGAGCCTCGCAGCCAGGGCCTGTGACCCAGAGATACGTGGCGGAATGGGGAGCAGCAGCTTCAGCGTTGGTCATGGCAACGAGCGTAGTGTGCTTAAACCCTTAAAACAAACTGGCTAGAGCCTTTGCACCAGTGGGCAAAAGGATAGATTAATCCTAGAGGGTATGGGGAAATCTGGGTCAATTTTGGCTCAGGTTACCTGCTGGCCCTGAACCCAATTGGGGCCAAGCGGGACCTACGGTCAGCCGTTTGTAACCCCTTGTCCAGGGGGATCCCGCCCTAGTCATCCCCTGCTTGAGTCGCCGTTGGACCGTTCTTGGACTGTTTCAAGGACTTCCAAGGGCTGTTCAGGGACCGCCCAAGGACTTTCAAGGACTGTCCAGGGTCGTCGCCTAGCCGAATGCTGATCCCCACTGATGGGGGCGGTGGGGTGGTCGCCAAGATGGGCTAGCCTGTCATCATCCCTACCCTCAGGAACCCTACGGAATGGTTAACGTTTGCCCTGAAGTGAACGGCAGCCGTGGCTGGCCTACAATCCCTACTTTGCTATGAGTCCAGCGCTGTTTTGGTTTATCGCAGGCGTGATCCTGTGTTTGATGGAATTGTTTTTACCCACCGCCTTTGTGGAGGCCACCCTCGGGGTGAGTGCCCTGCTAGTGGCGGTGGTAGCCCTAGTGGTACCTAACCTCGCCATTCAAATTGCCCTATGGATGGTGTTTTCAGCTTTGACGGTGGTGGGGCTGCGGTACTTGATGCCCAAGCGCACCCCCTATACCTTGGCCGATGCCACCGAAGCCCGCACCCTAACGGCGATCGCCCCCGGCGAGACCGGACGGGTGATCTACGAAGGCAATTCTTGGCAGGCCCGCTGTGAAGATATGGGCACCGCCATCGGCGTGAATCAGCGGGTGATTGTGGTGGGTCGCCGGGGCAATACCCTGCTGATTATTCCAGAACGGGCACTGGAGCCTTGAGGGATAGGCCAGTCCGGCGATGCGAATCCTTCGATCTTTGATAGTCAGGAGCAAATCATGAACCCGATTGTGTTTCTTTTTGTGTTAGCTTTCGGCGGATCCGTGGCCGCCAGCTCCGTCAAAATCGTTAACCAAAGCGACGAAGCCCTGGTGGAAACCCTGGGTAAGTACAGCGGCAAAAAGCTCACCGCTGGCCTTAACTTTGTGGTGCCCATGTTGGACAAGGTGGTGTTTAAGCAGACCATCCGGGAGCGGGTGCTGGATGTGCCGCCCCAGTCCTGCATCACCCGCGATAACGTCGCCATTTCCGTGGATGCGGTGGTCTACTGGCGCATTGTGGACATGGAAAAAGCCTATTACAAGGTGGAAAATCTCCAGTCCGCTATGGTCAACCTGGTGCTTACCCAGATTCGGGCTGAGATGGGCAAGTTGGAGCTGGATGAAACCTTCACGGCCCGGTCTGAAATCAATGAAATTTTGCTGCGGGAGCTGGATATCTCCACCGATCCCTGGGGGGTGAAGGTGACGCGGGTGGAACTGCGGGATATCGTGCCCTCTAAGGCGGTACAGGACTCCATGGAGCTGCAAATGGCGGCAGAACGCCGCAAGCGGGCAGCGGTGCTGACCTCGGAAGGGGAACGGGAATCGGCGGTCAATAGCGCCCGAGGCCGAGCTGAGTCGGAAGTGCTGTCGGCGGAAGCCCGTCAGAAGGTGGCCATCCTCGACGCAGAAGCCCAACAGAAAGCCATTGTCCTCAAGGCTCAAGCCCTGCGCCAAGAGGCGGTGCTCAAGGCCCAAGCCACCTCGGAGGCGATGCAGATTATTGCCGACAGACTCAAGAGTGATCCCCAAGCGGCCAATGCCCTGCAATTCCTGCTGGCCCAAGGTTATCTACAGATGGGGCAGCAAATCGGCACCAGCGACAGCAGCAAGGTGATGTTTATGGACCCCCGCAGCATCCCCGCCACCTTGGAGGGAATGAAGGCCATTGTTGGCGATGGCCAGTTGCCAGGGTAGCTAGGGGTATTCATGTCAGGACCCTGGCGGTACAACGGGGATAGGCCCTAGTCTTTGGGGTGTAAATTTGCAAACCGTTTCCTGGAGCAGGGGAGCTAGGGAGGCTTTGCCCCATAACGGACGTCCCTGTCTAGGGATGGACCCTAACCGTTGGAGTGTCCGATCTGGAGGGAGAAGGCTGATGGGACTGCCAACACGTTGGCGGGGGCGGTGGAGACCGCTCCGCAGCCTTGCCGCCGGGAGCCTCTTGGTGGGGGCGATCGCCACCACCACCCCCGCCGCCGCCATCCAGTACACCGCCGATAGTGTCACCGATGGGGTCACGGGTGGTGTGATTGGGGGCTCGGCGGTACCGGGGTTCGAGCTATACGGCATGGGCTATGTCCAACGGAGCGATCGCCTCTATGTCGGCTTTAGCACCCACCTCCCCATTGGGGGCTATGACCAGTCCCTCGTGGGCATCCCCGTCGCAGGGGGCAGCATTGCCTGGGGGGATCTGTTCCTCAACTTTTCTGGCCAGTCCTTTGACCAAGCCCTAGTCGCTGAGGATTTGTACGGGATCCGTTTTGATGCCGCCAACGATTCTGGCGTCCCCCAACTGGGGCTCTATCGGGTGACCACTGTCCAAAGCGTCACCGCCCTCAACAGTGGATTTGATTCCCTCAATCAGTACATCACCACCGTGGTGCAGCAGGGGGGCACCCCTGACATGGGGGCGGTGCCTTTGGATGGCAGCTACTTTAACCAGACCATTCCCATGGGCAACGCGATCGCCACGGGCACGCTGCTTGCCAGCGATGTCACCTTCATCCGCGACTTCAGCGCCCATGGTTTTGCCGCCGATTTTGGCTTTGGGGCCAATTTACCCGCCACAGGGGCGTTCACCTATGGCTTTAGCGTCGGTACCGAAAAACTGCCCCTAGGGGAGTTTGTGGCCCATGTGTTTGCGGAATGTATCAACGACGGCTTGGCCTTTCGGGGTAGCTTGAGCGCTGTTCGCCCCCCTGCCTCCAACCCAGGAGCGGCGGTGCCGGAACCCAGCACAGGGATTGCCCTTGGCTTGGTTAGCTGCCTGGGGTTGCGCCTCCGTCGGCGGATGGATTAAAGCCCTTGAGACGGGCTGCGCCCTTCGGAGATGGACCGCCCTATGGCAAGATCAAAGGCGGCAAGACCCGGAGAATTACCGCGCACCCATGCAACGACTTCAGCAATGGCTTATTCTGCCCCTGCTCACCACCCTCTGTTGGTTGGGCCTGATCCTCGGTGAAGGCAGCCTGACCACTGGCGCGATCGCTGAGGCTGCGCCCCTCACCCCTGGTTGGGTGTCCCCGGTGGTGGCCTATCTCCCTCCGGGCAACGCCATTACCGATGGCAAGGCCCTACTGCGCTATGCCCTGCCCATCGAGAATAAAGACATTCGCAAGGTTCAAAAGGAACTGGAAGACCTGTCCCAATGGCTTCGCAGCAGTCGCTGGGGGCCGATCAGTGGTGATGTCAAAAAGGTGGCCCGCACCATCAGCCGCCGCCGGGAGGCGATTCTGGCGGATGTCCCGGCGGATCGCCGCGATCGCGCCACCGTCCTGCTAGATCAGCTAGAGGCGGGCATTGACCCCATCTATGAGGCGGTGGACAACCGCGATAAGGAAGGCATCTGGCTAGCCCGCGCGGAACTGCTGGACACCGTCGGGGCCATTGAAGAATTGATGGTGGAGGGCTTCCCCTTTGAGGTGCCAGCGGAGTATGACTCCCTACCCCAACTGAAGGGGCGGGCCACGGTGGTGTTTGAAACCACCAAAGGGGCCATCACCGCTGTGGTGGACGGCTACAGCGCCCCGGTGACGGCGGGCAACTTTGTGGACTTGGTGCAGCGGGGCTTCTATGACGACATGCCCTTCATCCGAGCAGAAGACAACTATGTGCTGCAAACCGGCGATCCCCCTGGGCCGGACGAGGGGTTCATTGATCCCAAGACAAAGCAGTACCGCGCCATTCCCCTAGAAATTTTGGTGCAGGGGGATGATGCCCCCGTGTACGGAGCCACCCTGGAGTTTCTGGGGCGCTATTTAGAAGATCCAGTGCTGCCCTTCTCCGCCTTTGGCACCCTAGGGATGGCCCGTCCGGAAAGCGATCCCGATGGGGGCTCCTCCCAATTTTTCTTTTTCCTGTTTGAGCCCGAGTTGACCCCGGCGGGGCTGAACCTGCTGGACGGTCGCTATGCCGTGTTTGGCTATGTGGTGGATGGCAAGGACGTGCTGGATACCCTGGGCCAGGGGGATACCATTCAATCGGCCCGCGTGGTGGCTGGCCTAGACAACCTGGTGTCCCCCCAGGGGTAACCGCTGGATGAGCGGCCCCACCTTGGCGCAATTGGGAGAGCTGGAGTTGCTACGGCGGCTCCAGCCTTTTTGTCGTCCGGGGGCGGTGGGGGATGATGCGGCGGTGTTGCCTTGCCCTGGGGCGGACCTCGTGGTGACCACTGATGTGCTGGTGGAGGGGGTGCATTTTAGCGATCGCACCACCGGGCCAGAGGATGTGGGCTGGCGGGCGGTGGCGGCCAATTTGTCGGATTTAGCCGCCATGGGGGCGCTCCCCTTGGGAATCACGGTGGGGCTAGGGGCACCAGGGACGATCCCGGTGGCCTGGGTGGAGGCGGTGTACCGGGGCATGGTGGCCTGCCTCGACACCTATGGCGGCGACATTCTTGGCGGGGATGTGGTGCGATCGCCCCAGGTGACCCTGGCCATCACCGCCTTGGGCCAGGGACGGGCGGAACGGCTGCTGTACCGCGATCGCGCCCAGGTGGGCCAGGTGTTGGTGGCCACGGGGGTCCATGGCGCTTCCCGAGGGGGGCTAGAGTTGCTGCTGAACCCAGCCGCCGGGGAGTCCTTGACGGGGGGCGATCGCGAAGCCCTGATCTTGGCCCATCAA
>JAQCHG010000101.1 GCA_027619675.1 Cyanobacteriota bacterium | reverse complement strand
CCTCAAGGGTAAAGGATTTAAGGTCCTGGTTCATTGTAGGTCCATCAAGGATGGGTATTGCCTGTTTCATCCTATTTGCTCCCAGCATTGTTGCCCCGCTCCTTGTTCGTCGCTACAGCAACTTGATTTTTGGGTTTAGCGGTTTTGGGCTCTGCATTCAGTAACCGCTATTTTTGATTCTGGACTCCCCACCTGCCTAAGCGCTCTGAGCTAGGTATCTTCGCCTGGGTTGGAACCCCTGAAGACTATTGAAACGGCTTGGGTTTCATAGCCCCTGGGTGAGACGCTTGATGAGAGGTTTATGAGATGGGTTCATAATCACTGAATGGGCGTTTGGGAACGTCCCTAAACTCCCCCTCTAACCCGACAAAACCGGAGTTGCATTGTCCGCTATGCAAAACAGTTTTGAAGAGGATGTTTCCCATGACCCCTACCAACGCCGTCCTAAACAACCACCACACACCCCTTGCCAGTTCCCTGGCAGAGTTAGCCTTAGAACCTCCCCCTGGGCTTAAACATTTACCCAAAAGCTTGCTGACAGACCATCAACCCTGGGCTTCCTATGCGCCGCCTAAGTCCCTGCCCCGTGGGCTAGAAGCCCTAAAAATGCAGAACTTGGGGCATGTCTACCACAACCTTTCCGTTTCAGAGTTGATTGAACATGCCCTTCGTCGGGGGGAAGGGGTGCTGGCGGACAACGGTTCCCTCTGTGTGAAAACGGGTAAATATACTGGGCGATCGCCTAACGACAAATTCATTGTGGATGAACCCAGTAGCCGCGAAGAAATCCACTGGAACCATGAAAACGTCGCCATTTCTGAGGCTACCTTTAATCGCCTCTACACGCGGATTCTGTCCTATGTACAAGGGCGCGATCTCTATATTTTCGATGGCTATGTCGGGGCTGATCTGGCCTATCGCAAAGGGGTGAGAATCATCACCGAATTGGCCTCCCACAATCTCTTTGCCCACCAGATGTTCATTCGCCCCACGGCGGCAGAATTGGCCCATCACCAAGCCGACTTTACCGTAATTGCGGTGCCCGGTTTGAAGGGGGATCCCGATATTGACGACGGCATCCATAGCGAAGCCTTTATCGTGCTGAATTTTGCCAAGCGCCTAGTGATTATTGGGGGCTCTCGCTATGCCGGGGAGATCAAGAAGTCAGTTTTCTCCCTGATGAATTATTTCATGACCAAATGTGACGTGTTGCCCATGCACTGCTCCGCCAATATGGATGGGGACGGCAATACGGCCCTCTTCTTTGGTCTGTCGGGCACGGGCAAAACCACCCTATCGGCGGACCCAGAGCGGGCTTTGATTGGTGATGATGAGCATGGCTGGTCCCCCACGGGGGTGTTCAACTTTGAGGGGGGCTGCTACGCCAAAACCATTCACCTCTCCCGCGACCAGGAACCGGAAATTTGGGATGCCATTCGCTTTGGGGCCGTGGTGGAAAATGTACCTTTGGCGGGCGATCGCCACCCCGACTATGAAGACGGCAGCCTCACGGAAAACACACGGGTCGCCTACCCCGTCACCCACATCGATCGCAGTGTTATCCCCGCCCTTGGTGGCCACCCCAGCACCGTTATCTTTCTCACTGCCGACGCCTTTGGGGTGCTGCCCCCCATTGCTAAGCTCACCAATGCCCAGGCCATGTACCACTTCCTGTCGGGCTACACCAGCAAACTGGCGGGGACAGAACGGGGCATCACTGAACCCCAAGCCACCTTCTCCGCCTGCTTTGGCAAGCCCTTCCTGCCCCTCTCTGCCACGGTCTATGCAGAAATGTTGGGGCGGCGACTGCTGGAACACCAGCACCGGGCTACGGTGTATCTGATCAATACTGGCTGGTCGGGTGGACCCTATGGGGTGGGCAAACGGCTGTCCATTCACCACACCCGCGCCATGGTGCGGGCTGCCCTCAGCGGCGTACTGAATGGCGTACCTTGCCACGCCCACCCCATCTTTAGGGTGCTGGTGCCCGAAACGGTGCCGGGGGTGCCCACGGAGGTTTTGAACCCCCGCACCACTTGGCAAAACCCCGCCGCCTATGACCAGCAGGCCCATGCCCTAGCCCAGCGATTTATCGAAAACTTCAAGCGCTTTGATGGGGTCTCGGCGGAGATCCTCGCCGCTGCCCCCCGAGGCTAGTGGTCTGTCAGCGTTCACCTTGTGGGTCTGTGTCGGTTGGGTAGCATGAAGTGAAGCCCAACCGACAATTTTAGGCTTAGCAGATCACGGCATCATCAATGTTGATAGCCGCAGGGTTCTGGCTGGCCACAGGACGCGCCCGCTCCCCCCTGGAATTCAAAACCCAGGCGGTTGGGGGGAAACCCGAGTCTATCCATAGGCGGTAGCTAGGTTGATGGGGCGATGCCGATCAGGGGGTGTCCGCCTTGTCAGCGATGGGTTGAGCCTGATCCGGTGCTTCTCCACTGTCCTCAGGAGGCATCGGGGGAGTCAATGGGGGCAAGTTGGCCTCCGGCTTCCCTTTCTCCAACACATCAATAATCCAGGCTTCTTCAATCCAGGTTTTGCACACCACCGTGAGGGGTAGGGCCAAAATCAGGCCAACGGGACCCAGGAAGGTGGCAAAAAAGATTTGCCCCGTTAGGGTCGCAGCGGGTAGGAGGGATACCTGCTGCTGCATCATCATGGGGCTAAACCAGTAGCTCTCTAGGTTTTGGATCAGCACATAGAGCACAATCACCGCGATCGCGCTGCCAAAGGATTGGGACAGGGCGACAATGATCGGGAAAACGGCGCTGAGGGTGGGGCCAATGTTGGGGATGAAGTTAAACACTCCTGCCAACACCGCATTGGCAAAGGGAAAGGGCACCCGCAACGCTAACAGCCCCAAAAAGCTGACGGTGGCCACGAACAGAGAACTCATGGAGACCCCGCCTAACCATGACATCAGCGCGGTTTCGCATTTGGTCAAAATCTCGTCGGCCCGCCGCCGATACCAAGAGGGAAACAGCCGCAACAGCAGCCGACGATAGGCCAGGGGGTTGCTCAGCAACATCATGGTGATCACCAGCAGCAGCAGAATCTGCAACAGAATGGTGAGGGACCCCGAGAAGAAGCTGAAGAAATTGCCGAACACCTCGGTGCCCAGGTTGACAAATTGCTGGATTAGGTCAGAAAACTGGGGGATTTCCGCCGAGGTGAATTGATCGGGCAACCATTGGGGCGGGCTGTTGAGGGTATCAATGCCCCAGGTGCGGAGGCGGTTAAACCCTTGGGGAATCAGCAGCAGCAGTTGCTCAAACTGATTGATAAACAGGGGCAGCACCAGCACCGTGAACAGCCCTAACCCCAACAGCACAATGCCCGCCGTCAGCCCCACTGCCTGCGATCGCGACACCCCTAAACGGTTCATCAAGTACCGCACCAGGCTGTTGAGGGCGATCGCAATCACCACCGCCGCAAACAACAGCAGCACAATCTGCCGAAATCGCCACAAAATCACCAGGGCAATCAGCAGACAAATCAGGCTAATCCAGTCAGAGAGCTTCACAGGGACCGATCCTTTTCGCCGCGACCGGGCATCGCGATCGCTGTCCCTAGGATTCTAGAGGCTTCCTTTCCCCCTGGGTGAAAAATCCCTGAGGGCTGTCAGTGGACTATCTGGCACTGGTGAGGGCCTTCCGGGCGTGGGTGCGGCAACACATCCAGTCAGGCATCCACCCCCCACAAACCACACCAGAGGAAGGTGAACAACCCTAGGCGCTGAAGTATTTCGCCACGGGATGGTAGGCAATGATGGCGGTGGTGGACTGCTCAGGATAGAGTTGCTCACTCTCATCCATATGCATGCCAATGCGATCGGCCTGGAGCAGATCCAACTGAATAAACTGGTCGGGAATGTGGGGGCAGGCGGGATACCCAAAGCTATAGCGGGAGCCCTGGTAGCGCTGTTGCAGGATTTCCCGGATGCTAGTGGGCTCCAACTCCCCAAAGCCCAGCTCTTGGCGGATGCGGGCGTGGCACCACTCCGCGATCGCCTCCGCCGTCTGCACCGATAGCCCGTAGTAGTAGAGGTAATCGGTGTACTGATCCGCTTGGAAGAGCGTTTGGGCAAATTCCGTCGCAATTTCCCCCACCGTCACCGCCTGCATCGGGAACACGTCGAATTCCCCCGGTTGGGCCTGATCCTTGGGCAGGAAGAAGTCCGCAATGCAGAGCCGCCGCAGGGATTTTTGGCGGGGGAAGGTGAAGGTGGCGATCGGGGTGGGATTTTGGATTTTGGATTTTGGATTTTGGATTGCGCCACTCACCACTGCCGGATCGTAGATGTGCAGGGAATTGCCCTCCGCTAGGCAGGGAAAGTAGCCGTACACGATTTGCGGATGCAGCAGCTTTTCCGCCAGAATGCGCGCCTTCCACTTGTCCAGAATGGGATATACCGTCTCCTGCAAAAAGGCGTCATACTCCTCCCGCGACTGCTCTTTGGGCTTGCGGAACTGCCACTGGCCCGCGAACAGCGCCTGCAAATCCAGATACCCAAGCACCTCCTCTAGGGGAATGTCCTCAGGATTGAGAATCTTCGTGCCCCAGAACGGCGGTTTGGGTCGAGGAATGGCAATTTCGACCGCCTCGGAGCGGGTGGTGTCCTCAGTATGAGGGATTAGGGATTGGGGATCAGGCATTAAAGTATCAGTCTCTGCGCTGACCGCCTGTTCCCTATTTCCTACTCCCTGTTCCCTACTCCCTACTCCTTGTTCTGCCTCGTCCAAAAAGCCCTTCAAATCATCACAATTTCCCTCTGCCTTCGCGGGCATGAGTTTGTCCATAAAGTGGAGGTCGGCGAAGGCGTCTTTGCCGTAAACGACCTTGCCGTTGTAGGTGTTCTGGCAGTCTTCATGAACGAACTTGGGGGTGAGGGCGGCACCGCCGAGGATGACGGGGACGGTGATGCCTGCCTCGTTGAAGGTGGCCAGGTTGTCTTTCATAAAAGCGGTGGACTTCACCAGCAGGCCGCTCATGGCGATGCAGTCGGCGTTGTGCTCGCGGTACGCCTGGATGATGTTTTCCACCGGCTGCTTGATGCCCAGGTTGACCACCTTGTAGCCGTTGTTGGACAGGATGATGTCCACCAGGTTTTTGCCAATGTCGTGAACGTCGCCCTTCACGGTGGCAATGATGAAGGTGCCCTTGCCGGAACCGTCACTGTCAGACTTTTCCATGAAGGGTTCTAGGTAGGCGACTGCCGCTTTCATGGTTTGGGCGGATTGCAGCACGAACGGGAGCTGCATTTGCCCGGAACCGAACAGTTCCCCCACCACCTTCATGCCGTCGAGCAAGAAGGTATTGATGATGTGGAGGGGTTCGTACTGTTTTAGGGCATTCGCCAGGGCGTCTTCCAGACCGATGCGTTCGCCGTCGATGATGTGCTGCTTGAGCTGTTCTTCGATAGGCAGGTCTTTGGCGATCGCCTCTTTTTTCTTCAGGCTCTTGCCTTCAAATAGCGTCGTCAGCTTCGTCAGGGGATCGTAGGTGACGATATCGCCGTCGTACTCGCGATTGTCGTAGATCAGGTCGCGGCAGACCTTTTGGTGATCGGGGTCGATCTTGGCGAGGGGTAGGATTTTGGCGGCACTGACGATCGCCCCATCGAGGCCCACCTGCATCGCTTCGTGGAGGAACACCGAGTTCAGCGTCACTCGCGCCGCCGGATTCAGGCCAAAGGAGACGTTGGACACCCCTAGCATAATGTGGCAACCGGGCAGATGTTCGCGAATCAGGCGAATCGATTCAATGGTTTCTTTACCGTTCACCCGGTCCTCTTCGATCCCCGTTGAAATCGGCAGCGCCAAGGTATCAAAGAACAGTTCCCGTGCCGGAATGCCGTATTCCAGGGCATCGCGGTAAGCACGCTGGGCGATCTGGAATTTCTTCTCCGCCGTCCGCGCCATGCCGTCTTCGTCAATGGTGCCGACCACGATGCCCGCCCCGTAGGTCTTGGCCAGTTCCAGCACCTTGAAGAAGCGCTCATCGCCGTCTTCGTAGTTGGTGGAGTTGAGGATGCACTTACCGCCCGCGACCTTTAGCCCTGCCTCCATTTTTTGCCACTCGGTGGAGTCGAGCATCAGCGGCAGGGTGACGTTGGTGACCAGCCGGGACACCAGTTCGTGCATGTCGCGTTCACCGTCGCGTCCGACATAATCCACGTTCACATCGAGGACGTGGGCTCCCTCTTTCACCTGCGATCGCGCCAGGGCCACCAGCCCATCCCAGTCTTCCGCGTTCAGCATAGTGCGGCACTTTTTGGAACCGCTGGCATTCAACCGCTCCCCCACAATCAGGAAGGAATTGTCCTGGTCGTAGGGTTGGGGGCTGTAGATCGACGCGGACGAGGGAATGTAGTTGAGGGCGGGTCGGGGGTCGGGTAAGGGGGATG
>JAQCHG010000100.1 GCA_027619675.1 Cyanobacteriota bacterium | reverse complement strand
GCTAGGGCTGGTGCTGGTTTCGGCGGGGACCTACATTTATCTGGGGCGACAGCTCCGCAAACTCGGCCAGGATGAACTGATGGCCCAGCGGGCAGCGGCCATGGCCCAAACGGTGGATGCTGCTGAATCCACACCAGGGACGGAGGCTGGGGAAGCGGGGGCTCCAGCATCGGCACCGGAGGCCGATCCCGACGCCCCCCACCCCATTCCCCCCGAGGATCGGGCGGCTTTGGAAGGCATTTTTGGCATTGATACGTTTTTCCGCACCGAGACGGTGCCCTATCAGCAGGGGGCCATTTTTAAGGGCAACCTGCGGGGGGAACCGGAGACCTCTCTGGCCAAACTAGAGGCCCTGAAAACGGAGCGGGTGGGCGATCGCTACCGTTTATTTTTGATTCCTGATCCCAACGGTAAGCCCGTGGTGGTGGCCCTGCCCAAGGAGGCAGATCCCCAGCCCTTGACCCCAGTACAAAAGGGGCTGGCGGTGGTGCTGGCGATCGTCACCATTCTCACCTGTTTAGAAACCAGCGGCATCCTCATGGGCATTGACCTGGCGGCCACCCCAGCCCAGTGGCCCCAAGTGTGGCCCATTACAGCGGGGATTCTGCTGATTTTGCTGGCCCATGAGGTGGGCCATTGGGCCATGGCCCGTCGCCACGGGGTAAAGCTGAGCTGGCCCTTTTTTATCCCCACCTGGCAAATTGGCTCCTTTGGGGCCTTGACCCGGTTTGAGTCCAACCTGCCCAGCCGCAGCACCCTGTTTGACATCGCCCTAGCGGGACCGGCAGCGGGGGGGCTGGTATCCCTGGGCATGTTGTTTGTGGGGTTGGTGCTGTCCCATCCCGGTAGTCAGTTTCAGGTGCCCGCTGAATTTTTCCAGGGGTCGGTACTGGTGGGGGCGCTGGCCAAAAGTGTCTTGGGGTCGGCCTTGGCCCAGCCCTTGGTGGATGTCCATCCCCTCACCTTGATTGGTTGGTTGGGGCTGGTGATCACGGCGTTAAACCTGATGCCAGCGGGCCAGTTAGACGGGGGCCGCATTGTCCAGGCTATCTATGGCCGCAAGATTGCCGGACGGGCCACAGTGGTGACCCTGATTGTGCTGGCGATCGCCTCCCTGGCCAATCCCCTAGCCCTCTACTGGGCGGTGTTCATTCTGTTTTTGCAGCGCAACCTAGAGCGTCCCGCCGCCAATGAGTTGACGGAACCCAATGATGCGCGGGCGGCTTTGGGATTGCTCTCCCTATTTCTAATGTTGGCGACCTTGGCTCCCCTTACCCCCAGCTTGGCGGGGCGCTTGGGCATTGGTGGCTAGCAGCGTCCTAACGGTTCCCGGTTTGGAAGCTTTGGATTTCCTTGATCACCCGTTCCTTGCTGGCCATTAGGTGGATGTGAATGGCCTGGGTAGCGACGCTGCTTTGACGGTGGGCGATCGCCTCCCAAATGGTGCGATGCTCTAGGCGAATATCTAGCACTTTGGGATTGTGTTGCAGGGTTTGAATGCGCAGCAGGGCCATGGCATCAAACAGTTGGTCCAGCAAAATCACCAGCCGTCCATTCCCTGAGGCTTCGGCGATGGCGTGGTGAAAGCGATAATCCAAATCTAGGAGCCGCACCGGATCCCCCGTGGTGTCCTGTTCGGCGGCGGTCACCCAGGTTTCCATGGCGGTGAGTTGATCGGTGGTGGCCTGTTGGCAGGCGGCGGCGATCGCAAACCCTTCCAGGGCCAGGCGGCAGTCGTAAAGCTCCACCGCATCCTGAACGGAAAGGGTGGCGACCCGCAGCCCCCCGCCCCCTTCAGCGGTTAAAAGCCCTTCCTGCTGTAGCTTCCGCAGGGCTTCCCGCAGGGGGGTGCGACTCACTTGAAGCTGTTGGGCCAGTTGGGTTTCCACCAGCCGTTCGCCGGGACGTAACTGACCGGACAAGATGCTGACACGGACTGCCTGATACACCTGCTCGTGAAGGGATTTTGACCGTTGGATAGGGGCAGTGGTCACGGAATTGGCTCACAGTAGAGGCTGACGGAGGGCTAGGATGCCAATGTATCCCTGTGGATAGTGCCTTAAAGGGCACGGTTGTCTTCCTACTGTACCCCTCGGGCTTGGTTCTCTGTTTTAGGCGATATCTGAGAAAGGAGTTACCCGCTCAGACTGTTGGGTCTCGTACCTCGACGCCAACCTGCGGCGGTATATTCATGCCGAGAAATCCCCTGAGTTAATGCGGGTCGATTGGTGCCCCGTGAAACACTGGTCACTGGCATGGGCAAATTCTTTCGGGAAAGTTAGAGGCTATCAACTCATTACAGCTCGGTTGTCCTGCGGGAGGGAAAATCTACGATAGAAGCAAACCCCTTCTTTGTCTGGTATGGCCTTTCCCGCTTCTGACCGTTCCCTGGCCCTGGCAAAACCGCTGGCGATCGCCCGCTCCCCCATTGGCAAAAAGCTGATCACGGGTATCACTGGGTTGGGTCTAGGGGCCTTTGTGCTGATCCATATGGTGGGTAACCTGCTGATGTTTGTCAGTGGCGATCTCTACAATGCCTACGGTCGCTTTATTGAAAATCTGGGGCCATCGCTGTGGCTGATTGAATTGGGGCTGTTGGGGTTTGTGCTGGTCCACGCTGGCTACGGCCTGCATTTGTTTATCCAAAAACGGCGATCGCGTCCCGTTCCCTACGCCACCTACCAGTCACGGGGCTACCCCAGTCTGCAAACCCCCAGTTCCCGCACCATGATCTGGACGGGGGCCGTTTTGGGGATTTTCATCGTCACCCATCTCTTCACCTTCAAATTTGGTCCCTACTACCTGACGGATTTACAGGGCCGCGAGGTGCGGGATTTAGCCCGGTTGGTGGCTGAGGTGTTTCACCAGCCCACCTATACCGCAGGCTACACCGCTGTGATGGTGTTGCTGGGCTTTCACCTGCGCCATGGCCTGTGGAGTGCCCTGCAATCCCTAGGGGTGTTGGCTCAGCCTTGGCGATCGCTGGCCTACAGCGCCAGTTTCCTGGTGGCGGTGGGGGTAGCGATCGGCTTTTTTGCCCTGCCCCTGGCCATCTTTTTCGGTTGGACGGCCTAACCCAAACAGTGAGCCCAGGGTTCCAACGATCGTTGGAACCCTGGGCTCACTGTTAACGGTTGGCAGCGGGGCCATGATCTGCCGTGTGCCCCTTGGCCTCGATTCGAGGCCTTAGGGGGTGTGCCCGACCCCCTAAGGGAATAATTTCCACCTCGGCAGATCGGGGGAGCTATCTAGCGTGCTAGGTGAGCCCTGCCTTGGCACGGGCGGCGGCAGCCTCATCGGGGTGGATGTTGAGGCGGGTGAGGTTAACCCGGCCTCGGCTATCAATTTCCCGTACTTTAACCACCACATCGTCGCCGACGTTGACCTCATCCTCCACCTTGGCGACCCGGTAGTCTGCCAGTTGGGAAATGTGAATCATGCCGTCCTGTCCCGGCATGAATTCCACAAAGGCCCCGATTGGGATGATGCGGACCACCTTGCCCGCAAACACATCCCCAGCGGAAGGCTTGAAGACGATCGCCTCGATCATGGCCTTGGCTTTCTCGCCCTTAGCTGCCTCTAGCGAGGCAATGGTGACGGTGCCATCGTCGGCAATGTCCACCTTGGCCCCGGTTTCTTCGGTAATCGCCTTGATCTTCTTGCCGCCAGGACCAATCACCATGCCGATCATGTCGGGATCGATCTTCACGGTGATGAGACGGGGGGCAAAGGGAGACAGGGTTTGGCGGGGCTGGTTAATGGCCTTCAGCATCGCTTCGAGGATGTGGAGCCGCGCTGGACGGGCCTGACGGATGGCGTCAGCAATCACCGTCATGGGCAGTCCGGTGATCTTCATGTCCATTTGCAGGGCGGTAATCCCGGTGTCGGTACCGGCCACTTTGAAGTCCATATCCCCTAGGAAATCTTCGATTCCCTGGATGTCGGTGAGGATGCGCACCTCGTCCCCTTCCTTAATCAAGCCCATGGCTGCGCCGCTGACGGGCTTGCTGATGGGCACCCCAGCATCCATCAGGGACAGGGTAGAGCCACAGACGGAACCCATGGAGGTGGAGCCGTTGGAGGAGAGCACCTCCGACACCACCCGAATCACATAGGGGAAATCCTCTTTGGGGGGCAAGACCGGGACTAAGGCCCGTTCCGCCAAGGCACCGTGGCCAATTTCCCGGCGACCGGGCGATCGCATCGGTCGCGTTTCCCCAACGGAATAGGGGGGGAAGTTGTAGTGGTGTAGGTACCGCTTCTCTTCGTCGGGATGGAGGTCATCCATCATTTGGGCATCCCCGGCGGTCCCCAGGGTGGTCACCGACAGCACCTGGGTCAGCCCCCGTTGGAACAGCCCACTGCCGTGAACGCGGTTGGGCAATAACCCGACGCGACAGGAGAGGGGCCGGACCTGATCGAGTTTGCGGCCATCCACCCGCACCTCGTCCTCAATGATTTGCTGACGCATCAGCTTTTTGGTCACCGCCTTGTAGGTGTTGCCTAGGGCCTTGCCGTTGGCTTCCACCGCTTGGCGAATGGGGCTATCCTCCGGCAGAGCGGCGATGGTAGCCGCCAGGTCTGCCTTGATGGCATCCAGTTTCTCATCGCGGGCGGGTTTCGACAGGTCAAACTCGGTCAACACCTGCTTAACGGCGGCGGTGACCTGTTGACTGATGTATTCTTCGAGGCTGGAATCCACCACGGGGGTGGGCTCAATCACCCGCTCAATGCCCAGTTCTGCAATCAGTTCCAATTGGGCTTTGATTAGGTCCTGCACCACTTCGTAACCGAAGTCGATCGCCTCGATCACGTCCTGTTCTGGCAGTTGATTGGCCCCGGCTTCTACCATGATCACGCCATCGGGAGAGCCCGCCACCACCAGGTCTAGATCCCCGTCTTCAATTTCTTGGAAGGTGGGGTTAATGACGAAGTCGTCGCCGACCAGGCCAACCCGCACCGCCGCCATGGGGCCATTGAAGGGAATGCCCGCTAGCAGCACCGCCATGGACGCCCCGGTTGCCGCCAGCACATCGGGGGGCACCTGATCATCCATGGACAGGGTGGTGGCCACAATCTGAATGTCGTCCCTCAGCCATTGGGGAAAGAGGGGCCGCATGGGGCGATCGATCAAGCGGCTAACCAACGTGGCCCGTTCTGGGGGCCGCCCCTCTCGCCGGAGAAACCCACCGGGGATGCGCCCTGCGGCATAGAGCCGCTCTTCGTAATCCACTAGGAGGGGTAAAAAATCAATCCCTTCGCGGCCTGCGGAGCGGGTGGCCGTCACCATGACGGCAGTATCCCCAGACTCCACTAATAAAGCTCCGCCCGCTTGGGGTGCAAATAAGCCAACCTTCAGTCGAATATCCCGTCCATCGAAGGATATGGACTTATCGATTTCCTGCATGTACTTCTTCGTCCTTCTTTGTTTTCGTCATCATTTGTGCTTTGTCGCACTTATGGTAGCACTGTTGTTGCCAGAGAAATTTCATTCCTGCTATTATGCTCCGTTTGCCCTTGATGCGGCGATGATGGCCGCGCTCCTGGCTGAAAACCCATGGTATGGCAAGGGTCAGCATGGCTAAGCCATGGGCAAGATGGGGCTCAAGCCCCCGGCCTAGTACGCTCTTTTGTTTGGCGTAAGGCACCGCTTCCCTAGCTTCCTTGTCCCTCATGTCCTCCAATCCAGACAACGGTTGGCAAATGTACGCCACGCGGTCCTGGCTGGATGGTTGACGCGCCCTAGGCGGGGGAACCTTGGCCCCCGGTTGATGCTGGTGGCGAGGGAAACGGGCACAGTAAGTCCGTTGAGGCTGGTGCCAACCGGATTAACTTAATGACAGTTTTAGTAACGGGCGCAGCGGGATTTATCGGTTTCTTTTTGGCCCAGCGGCTATTGGCTGAGGGGCAGCGGGTTTATGGGGTGGATAACCTCAATACCTATTATTCGGTGCAGTTAAAGCACGATCGCTTGGCCCAACTTCAGGCCCATCCCCAGTTCACCTTTCAACAGATGGACTTGGGCGATCGCGAGGCGGTGGCCCAGCTATTTGCCGCTGAACCTTTTGACTGCGTGGTACACCTAGCGGCCCAGGCGGGGGTGCGCTATTCCCTCGAAAATCCCCACGCCTACGGGGACAGCAACTTGAGTGGGTTTCTCAACATTTTGGAAGGCTGCCGCCACCAGTCGGCGCCCCATCTGGTGTTTGCCTCCTCCAGTTCTGTGTATGGGGCTAACCGCAAGGTGCCGTTCTCGACCACAGACCATGTGGATCACCCGGTTTCCCTGTATGCCGCCACCAAAAAGGCCAATGAGTTGATGGCCCACGCCTACAGCCATCTCTACGGCATCCCCACCACCGGGCTACGCTTTTTTACGGTGTATGGCCCTTGGGGACGACCGGACATGGCCTATTTCAAGTTTGTGGATGCGATCGCCCAAGGTAAGCCCATCCAGATCTACAACCACGGCAAAATGAAGCGGGACTTTACCTACGTGGATGA
>JAQCHG010000099.1 GCA_027619675.1 Cyanobacteriota bacterium | reverse complement strand
GAGGAGCTAGATCATCCAGACCCTATAGCTCTCCGCGAATTTCCTCGACAATGCCATCCCGCAGCAGGATTTCCACCTGCATTCTGCGGATGAGGTTGTCGCCTACTTTGACATCAAAGAAGCCTTCCATTTGACCCTGGTTGACCTCTGTATTCAACTCTAGGGTTTGCACCTGCTGGAGCTGCTGCAAAATCTGATTCTTCTGCTGCAACAGCTTACTCTTGTCTTGATTGAGTTTGTTTTGGACGTTGCTAACCTGTTGGGCCACATTGGGATCATCGGGATTCCCCTGTTTTTGCAGCTCACTGACCATGCGCTGTCCCTGCATTTCCAATTGCTGCAACTTGCTGTCCAATTGGTTGATTTGACCCTGCAATTGTTTTTGGGCTTCCTCTTTCCAAAGGGGCGTCACAATGGCCTTAACGGTAATGGCCCGCTTAAGGGTCAGGGGAGATTGGGAAACGTCCATAAACCTTTAAATGAGTGGGGGACTTATTGATTCACTACTAGAAACTTGCATTGGCGATGCCTGTCCGCAAGGGATGGGCCACACAATTCGCGAAAATTTCACGAACATCAGGCGTGGCTAGGCAAACATCCCGTCGATCATATCGCGATAGCGTTCCTGCACCACGGGTCGCCGAATTTTTAGGGTTTGGGTCAACAGGCCATTTTCAATGGAGAAGGGTTCCAAAATCAGTCGGAAGGGACCAATGCGATCGTCGGGGCGATAGCCGGGGCGATCCTTCACCTGTTGGTTGAGTTCGGTGCGAAAGAGTTTTTGAATGCGATCGTCCGTCAGGGTGACCGCCTGATCGCTGCTTTCCGATCCGGTTAGATCCAGACGTAGGCCCTGGCTAGCGGCCCATTTTTCTAACGCATCGAGGTTGGGCACAATCAACGCCCCCAGGGAGCGCTGGTCTTGGCCCACGAGCATGATCTGATCGACATAGGCGCTGCGCACACAGGCATCCTCAATGGGTTGGGGTTCAATGTTTTCCCCATTGGTAAGCACAATGGTGTCCTTAGCCCGCCCGGTCAGCACGATGTTGGCATCGCGAGTGAGCCAGCCCAGGTCGCCGGTGTCAAACCAGCCCTCAGGGTCCAGGGCTTTGGCCGTGGCCTCTGGATTTTTGTAGTAGCCCGTCATCACCTGCGGTCCCCGCGCCATCACCAACCCCTTTTGACCTAGGGGCAGCGGGGTGTGGGTTTCAGGATCGACGATGCGCAGTTCTGTGCCAGGGATGGGTTGCCCCGAAGCCCCCCGCAGGTTGCGCCACTGGCGGCGGGCAGACAGCACCGGGGCGGTTTCCGTCAGGCCATAGCCGACGAGAACGGGCACGTTAATGATTTCAAAGAACAGGTCTAAATGGCGGGCCAGAGAACCGCCACCGCTCACCAAGGCTTTGACACAACCCCCGGTAGCCTCGCGCACCTTGCTGTAGACCAGCTTTTCTCCCAGCAAATGCCCCGGCAAAAAGCCCCAAGACAACAGGCGGGAGCCAAAGCATCGCAGGGGGGCAGCATTGGGGTGGTCTAGGCTGAGGCTGTGGGCGGTGCGGCGATTTTGCACATACTTGGTGCTGAACCACATCAGGGTGTTGATCAGCCGTTGCTTGCTGGCGGGCTGTTCTCGAAATTGCTTTTGCACCCCTTCGTAGATCGATTCCCAGAGCCGGGGCACCCCCACCATAAAGTGGGGCTTGACCGCTTTGAAGTCGGCTTTGATGGTTCGGATGTTGGTGTAGGTTTGGGTGCAGCCTTGGGAGTAGAGGAAATATTCGGCGGTGCGGCCAAAGGTGTGCCAGGTGGGCAGTAGCCCCAGGACGCGATCGCCCACCGCTGGTTGTACCACCGCCCCCAGGGTTTGGATTTGATGCAGCAAATTTTGGTGGCTGATCATCACCCCCTTGGGTTTACCCGTGGTGCCGGAGGTGTAAATCAAGGTGGCGAGATCGCTGGGCTGCTGCGGAACGGGTTTGAGGCTGCCCTGCTGACCCAGCTCCATCAACTGGAAAAAGTTGACCATCTTGAAGGGGGCATCCACTGGGGGCAGTTCATCCGACAGCACCACCCCCAACTGAAAGGGCAGACCCTTGAGGCGTCCTTGCAGCCGCTGCCACAGTTTCAGGTCTTGCACCACGAGCACGGTGCTGCCGCTGTGTTCGGCAATGTAGCGCAACTCTTCGCCGTCGGCCTGGGCACTGCGCACCGCATCTAAACAGCCTGCCGTCATGATCCCCTGGTCAGCAATGAGCCAGCGGTGGCTGTTGTCGGCAAAGAGGGCCACGGCGCTGCGGGGGGCAACCCCTAGACTTTGTAGACCCGTGGCAAAGGTGGCGATCGCTGTGGCCAGTTGGCGATAGGTGAGGGTGGCCTGGGGGCTGTTGTGGGGATCATGGAGGGCCAAACTCTCCCCATAGCGTTCCGCCGCTAGGGGCCACACCTCCGGCAGGGAGCGGATTTGGCTATAGTCCCGCAGGCTCTTGATGCCAGCGCGATCGCGGGTTTCTAAGGTACGCAGCACAGCGGGCGCAAATTGACTCATGGTTAGACCCTTCACAACATCCCCTTGGGGTCAATCCTACCCCAGGGCAGCATTTACTCTAGCCATGGGTTTGTTGATATCCGCCATTGATGGGGACAGAATGGAAACTGACTGGGGGAGATCACCCCAGGCCCTGATCTAACAAGGACACCGCCCATGCCCAAAGCCGTCTGGAATGGCGTCACCCTCGCCGAAAGTGACCAGTGCGAACGGGTGGAAGGCAACTACTACTTTCCCCCCGACTCGATTCAGACCCCCTACTTCAAGCCCAGCGAAACCCGCACCGTCTGTGGCTGGAAGGGAACCGCCCACTACTACACCCTGGCCGTCAACGGCGACACCAACATCGATGCCGCCTGGTACTACCCCGAACCCAAGGCAGCCGCCAGCAATATCAAAAACTACGTCGCCTTTTGGCACGGGGTCACTGTCTCCGATTAACCCCAGTCGTTCAACTTAGGAGATCTCTGGCCATGAAATTACTCGGTATGGGGTGCGTCACGCTGCGCTGACGGCACCCTACGGCAGGTGAATCCTTTCCCGAATATCTCTTAGGTTGATAAACAGGAGTACAAAAAGCGGGCTGGGAAATTCCCAGCCCGCTTTTTATGCTTTCCCAGAGTTTTAAAGGGACCGTGGACAGCCCCCTAGACGCTAGTAAGTCTCCACATGCCAGCGGTGTTCCTTCTTCATCTGCTTGCGGAAGTCGGTCCAATCCACACCGTGCTTGGCCGCCTCGGCAGACAGGGCTTCATCAATGCCGTCTTCCATCCCCTTGAGACCACACATGTAGGTGTGGGTGTTGGGCTTCTGCATCAGCTCCCACAGCTTGGCAGCGTTTTCCGCCACCCGGTGTTGGATGTACATGCGGCCACCTTCGGCATTTTGCTGCTCACGGCTAATGGCGTAGGTGAGGGTGAAGTTGTCGGGATACTTGGCCTGCATCGCCTCCAACTCCTCTTTGTAGAGAATGTTGGGGGTCTTGGGAATCCCAAAGATCAGCCAAGCATGGCCCTTGAAGTCATAGTCAGGGTTGGCCTGCCGCTCTTCGTCCTTAAACATGCGCCACAGGAAGGCCCGGAAGGGGGCAATCCCTGTCCCCGTCGCCAGCATGATTACCGTGGCCTCTTCGTCGTCGGGCAACAGCATCTCTTTGCCGACTGGCCCCGTCACCTTCACATCCGCCCCCGGCTCAATATTGCACAGGTAACTAGAGCAGGTGCCGTAAACGGTTTCCCCGGTTTCAGGGTGCTGATAAACCAACTCCCGCACACAGAGGGAGACGGTTTTGTCATCCATCTTGTCGCCATGGCGGGTGGAGGCGATGGAGTACAGGCGCAGCTTGTGGGGTTTGCCAGCTTCATCGGTGCCCGCCGGAATGATCCCGGCACTTTGACCTTCGAGGTATTCAAAATCCCCGCCGGAAAGGTCAATGACAATGTGCTGCACAACGCCAATACCGCCTTCACCGACCAAAGGCTCGTTGGAAATAACTTTGCCAATAAAGGGATCTTTAGGACGGTAGATGTTAACAGGAACCGCCTTCTTGTCTTGGGGCTTCGCTTGAGTCATTGCCTTACCAGTGTCTTGCGTCGCGGTTGTTGCGGGCGAGGCTTGACCATGGCTGTCGCCATCCACAGGGAGAATGCTCACGATTTTGCCACCCATGCGGGTGATGCGCTGCATTTCTTGGTTCATGCGGCTATAGGGAACCGTAATGAACACGCTGCCGCTTTGGCGGATGGGGGGATCCATCTTGTCAGTCTCGGGATTTTGGCGCAGACCCTCGACCTCGTAAACAAACAGGCGGCTGCCTGCTACAGAAGTGGCTACACCACCACTGACGCTTGGATTGTACATGTGCTGCTTTATGAATCTCCGAACCTATCGAACCAACGCCGTGCTTCGCAAGGTCTGCAAAGACACCGGAGGGACAGCCCCCAGAGTCGGGTTGCAGGCTCCAAGGCACTGGTTTCTCATTAGCCTATCATCCTGCCGCAGACGCCCCGTGGCAATCGCTATGGCAGCCCGCAGGCACCAGCGGCAGGGCGATCGCGATCGCGCCACAACAACCAGCTACAAGTTAATGGATTTATCTCTGTCAGGATGTTATGTCAGACGCATTTTAAGGATGTCTTTCTGGTCTGCCCCGATGGTGGCCCCAGTTGGTCTTTCCCCCGCCTTAGAACAATAGGCAAATCTACTTGTGAGCAGCGATACCATTTTGATAGGATGCAACCTAGCTGAGTTACCTAACCATTGGACTTTCCGTGGGTTCAGCCCATCCAGTTTGAGCCACCCCCTCGAACTCGGGCTGGCCGTTGTGATGGTGCGATGGCGGAAGCTCGTTGGCATTCCTGAAAAACTTGCAGCTTGGGGTTTTGCTGGCACTCAATAGGTTTTTATGGATAGGAATGGCGCTGTCCTGGGGTAGGGGATTGGGTGCAGCCGCGCTGCCCCACCGTCTTCGTCAGTAGGGTCAGGACCCATTGGATGGTGAGGCTGGCTCCCGCAGCGATCGCCGTCATCGGTTTAAGCAGCCACGATCATCAGCCCCCTGAGGTCATATTTTTGGTAGTCCTGTTGTTACTTAATTTTGCTTGAGGAAAACTATGGCAAGTCAGCTAGATCGTGTGGTTCTCATTGGTGTTGCCGGAGACTCTGGATGCGGTAAATCCACTTTCCTGCGTCGGTTAGCCGATCTGTTCGGGGAAGAGTTTATGACCGTCATCTGTCTAGATGACTATCACAGCCTAGATCGCAAGCAGCGCAAAGCCGCTGGGGTAACTGCCCTCAACCCCAAGGCCAACAACTTTGATCTGATGTACGAACAGATCAAAGCTCTGAAAGAAGGCAACCCCATCGACAAGCCCATCTACAACCACGAAACTGGGGAAATTGACCCCCCTGAGCGCATTAACCCCAACCGCATCGTGGTGATCGAGGGGCTGCACCCCATGTATGACGAGCGGGTCCGCAGCCTGCTCGACTTCAGCGTCTACCTAGACATCGATGATGATGTCAAAATCGCCTGGAAAATCCAGCGGGACATGGCCGAGCGGGGCCACACCTACGAAGACGTGTTGGCCTCCATCAATGCCCGTCGGCCCGACTTTGAAGCCTACATCGACGTTCAGAAGCAGTACGCCGATGTGGTGATTCAAATTCTGCCCACCAAACTGATCGCCAACGACGATGCCCACAAGATTCTGCGGGTCCGTCTGCTCCAGAAGGAAGGGGTGGCTGGCTTCGACCCCGTCTACCTCTTCGACGAAGGGTCCACCATCGATTGGATTCCCTGCGGTCGCAAGCTGACCTGTTCCTACCCCGGCATTCGGATGCACTATGGCCCCGACAGCTACTTCGGCAACGAGGTATCGGTGCTAGAACTCGACGGCCAGTTTGATCGCCTAGAGGAACTGATTTACGTTGAGAGCCATCTCAGCAACACCTCCACCAAGTACTACGGCGAGATGACCGAGCTATTGCTGAAGCACCGGGAATACCCTGGTTCTAACAACGGCAGCGGCCTGTTCCAAGTGCTGGTGGGCTTGAAAATGCGCGCCACCTACGAGCAGTTGACCACAGGTGCTGCCCAAGCAGTCGCCTCTGCCTAAACGGGTTTGCGCCCTTGAGGAACGGTCGGTTCCTCAGCAGTAACCTCTGCCTAAGCAGGTTTATGCCCCTGGGGAACGGTCGGTTCCCCAGGGGCTACGTATATGAAGCAGCCAAAAAGCAGCAAGCCCAGCAACGAAGGCTGAAGCATAGGACCGACGCAACCTGCTCCCGAAGTCTCGGGCCTCCGCTGGGGCGAGGAGCCTAAGCCCCTTGTTTGCCGGGGTAACGGTATCAGTCCTGAAGCATTCGGAGAAGCTGGCAAGTCAACCTGGCTTGCAACTGGCTTCTGTGACCACTGCCCAAAAAGTTTCTTAACCTCAGTTCGGGATAAGTCGATAGAGGAGATGCCGTGACGC
>JAQCHG010000098.1 GCA_027619675.1 Cyanobacteriota bacterium | reverse complement strand
GGGCGATTCCATTCCCCTCTTTCCCGATCTGTAACGGGGCCTTCCCCTCGCGACTTGATCACCTGGCGCAGTTTATTAGTGAGTTGATCCATGGGCATCCGATCCTATCGGCCATATACCCCCGGTACCCGTGAACGGACCGTTTCAGAATTTTCTGAAATCACCCGCAGCGAACCCGAAAAGTCCCTGACGGTTTCCGTCAGTCGGCCCAAGGGTCGCAACAATCGCGGGGTGATCACCTGCCGTCATCGCGGCGGTGGCCATAAGCGGCTGTATCGCATCATCGATTTCCACCGCAACAAGCTGAATGTGCCCGCTAAAGTGGCCTCGGTGGAATACGATCCCAACCGCAATGCTCGTATTGCTTTGCTCCACTACCAAGATGGGGAAAAGCGCTACATTCTGCACCCCGCTAACCTAGCGGTGGGATCTACGGTGATTGCCGGTCCCGATGCCCCCCTCGAAGTGGGTAACGCCCTGCCCCTCTACAAGGTTCCGTTGGGTACGTTGGTCCACAACGTTGAATTGCAGCCAGGGAAAGGTGGCCAAATCGTTCGGGCCGCTGGCACTTCTGCCCAGGTGGTGGCCAAAGAAGGGGATTACGTCACCCTGAAACTGCCCTCCACCGAAGTGCGCATGGTGCGGCGCGAATGCTACGCCACCCTTGGTCAAGTGGGCAATATTGACGCCCGCAACATCACCCTGGGTAAAGCTGGCCGCAAGCGCTGGCAGGGTCGTCGTCCGGAAGTGCGCGGTAGCGTCATGAACCCGGTCGATCATCCCCATGGGGGTGGTGAAGGTCGGGCTCCCATTGGCCGTAGCGGTCCGGTTACCCCGTGGGGTAAACCTGCCCTGGGCTACAAGACCCGCAAGAAGAAGAAAGCCAGCGATGCCTTGATTGTGAGAAAGCGTCGGCGGGTGTCGAAGCGGGGTCGCGGTGGTCGTAACGCTTAGGTCAAACCGATTGAAACTGCAAGGGTAAGGAAAAAGGCATGTCTCGTTCGTTGAAAAAAGGGCCGTTTGTGGCGGACCACCTGATGCGGAAAGTGGAAGCCCTCAACGCCAAGGGTGAAAAGCAGGTAATCAAGACCTGGTCACGGGCATCCACAATTTTGCCTCAGATGATCGGGCACACCATCGCTGTCCACAATGGTCGTCAACATGTTCCCGTCTATGTGACGGAGCAAATGGTGGGGCACAAGCTGGGTGAGTTTGCGCCAACGCGCACCTTCCGGGGTCATGCCAAGAGCGATAAGAAAGCACGTCGATAGGGAAGTCGGAGAGTCCAATGGCTGTTAGTACCCCCAATACCCAAGTCAAAGCAGTTGCGCGCTACATCCGCATGTCGCCCCATAAAGTGCGTCGGGTGCTGGATCAAATCCGGGGCTGCTCCTACCGGGAAGCGCTGATCATGCTGGAGTTCATGCCTTACCGGGCCTGTGATCCGGTGCTCAAGGTGCTGCGATCTGCGGTGGCCAATGCTGAGCACAACAACGGGCTGGAACCGTCTGATCTGGTCATCAGCGAAGCCTACGCCGATGCTGGGCCGACCCTGCGTCGGTTTCGCCCCCGAGCCCAGGGTCGGGCTTTTCAAATCCGTAAGCCCACCTGTCACATCACCATTGCCGTCTCCCCCGATGCGGGTTTAGACGCTTAGGTTGACATTTGATTGATCCGTTCATCCATTCACACCGTCATCGTCAGAGGAACTACGCGTGGGACAGAAGATTCATCCAACTGGCTTTCGCCTTGGGGTTATTCAAGAGCACCGCTCCCGTTGGTATGCCGACGGTCAGCGCTATCCTGAATTGCTGCAAGAGGACCATCAAATCCGTCAGTACGTTGAGAAGAATCTGAGCAACGCTGGCATTTCTGATGTGCGCATTGAGCGTAAGGCGGAACAAATTGACTTAGAAGTCCGCACTGCCCGTCCTGGGGTGGTGGTAGGCCGTGGGGGTAGCGGTATTGAAGCCCTGCGGGTGGGTCTACAAAAGACTCTGCGGGACTCTAGCCGTCAGATTCGCATCAATGTGGTGGAAGTGGCGCGGGTTGATGCCGATGCTGCCCTAGTGGCGGAATACATCGTGCAGCAGCTAGAGCGCCGGGTGGCGTTTCGCCGGGTGATCCGTCAAACCCTGCAACGGGCGCAGCGGGCCGGTGTGGAAGGGATCAAGATTCAGGTCAGTGGCCGTCTGAATGGGGCTGAAATTGCCCGGACGGAGTGGACTCGGGAAGGTCGGGTGCCCCTCCATACCCTGCGGGCCGATGTGGACTATTCCTATCGCACTGCCCAAACCACCTACGGTGTCCTAGGGGTGAAGGTATGGATCTTTAAAGGGGAAGTGATTCCTGGGCAGGAGCGCGTGGCTCCCGTGGATACGGCGCAACCCCGCCGTCGCCAGTCCCGCCGTCGTCAGTTCGAAGATCGTTCTAACGAAGCCTAGGGTTTTGTTGGTCGCCTCCATTCTTTTTTAAGCAGCGTTACGGGCAACAAGAGTAGAAGCCATGCTAAGTCCTAGACGAACAAAATTCCGGAAGCAGCACCGTGGTCGGATGCGTGGGATGGCCCAACGGGGCAACACCATTAATTTTGGTGAGTACGCCATTCAAGCCACGGAACCTTCTTGGATTACCTCTCGCCAAATTGAGGCTGCCCGACGGGCGATGACCCGTTATGTTCGCCGGGGCGGCAAAATCTGGATTCGGGTGTTTCCTGATAAGCCTGTGACCATGCGTCCGGCGGAAACCCGGATGGGTTCTGGTAAGGGTAACCCTGAGCTCTGGGTGGCGGTGGTGAAGCCGGGGCGCATTGTGTTTGAAATTGCCGGGGTGCCGGAAGAAACGGCTCGGGAAGCGATGCGATTGGCGTCTTTTAAGCTGCCCTTCAAAACCAAAATCATTGCCCGTGAATCGGAGGACTCTTAAGCCATGGCGTTTCCAAAGATGGACGATATTCGTCAGTTGAGCGATCAAGAAATCGCTGATGAAATTGTGGCGGTGCGGCGGCGGCTCTTTGATTTGCGCTTTCAAAAGGCGACCCGCAAGTTAGAGTCTGGTTTTCACCAGTTCAAGCAAGAACGCCATCGGTTAGCCCAGTTGATGACGTTACAGCGCCAGCGGCAAGGGGCGGAACAGGCAGACTCAAGTACGTCTCCGGCGGTGACTGAAACCGCTGAAGCACAGCAGGCTTAGGGAAGGTGAGATATGGCGGTTAAAGAACGGGTCGGGTTAGTGGTCAGCGACAAGATGCAGAAGACTGTGGTGGTCGCTGTGGAAAACCGGGTGACCCACCCCAAGTACGGCAAAATTGTGGTGAAAACGAAGCGTTACAAAGCTCACGATGAGGAGAATTCCTGTCAAGTGGGCGATCGCGTGCGCATTCGCGAAACCCGCCCCCTCAGCCGCACCAAGCGGTGGGTGGTTGCCGACGTTTTAGATCGGGCGTCCCAGGTCTGATAGGAGGCAAAAAGCGGTGATTCAGCAAGAAACCTATTTAAATGTGGCCGATAACAGCGGTGCCCGTAAGCTCATGTGCATTCGGGTGCTGGGGGGAAACCGTCGCTATGCCAATGTTGGTGACGTGGTGATTGCGGTGGTCAAGGACGCCATCCCCAATATGGCTGTGAAGAAGTCCGATGTGGTCCGGGCGGTCATTGTGCGGACTAAAAAGGGCCTACGACGCAGCAGCGGCATGAGCATTCGCTTTGACGATAATGCTGCGGTCATCATTAACAATGATGGCAACCCCCGGGGTACCCGGGTCTTTGGTCCCGTTGCCCGAGAACTGCGGGACAAAAACTTCACCAAAATTGTTTCGTTAGCGCCGGAGGTGCTGTGATGCCCAAGCAGGGAAATGCGCCCACGCGGCATAAAGTTCATGTCAAGAAAGGCGATACCGTCCAGGTCATCGCCGGGCGAGATAAGGGCAAAGTGGGCGAAGTGGTTAAGGTCATTCCCAAAACCAGTCAAGTGCTGGTGGAGGGGGTCAACATTCGCACCCGCCATGTGAAGCCTCGCCAGGAGGGTGAATCGGGTCAGATTGTGACGGAAGAGTTTCCCATCCATAGCTCTAACGTCATGCTCTATTCCGAAAAGCAAAAAGTGGCTAGCCGCTTTTGCTACACCTTCACCGAGGACGGTCGCAAGGTGCGCATGTTGAAGAAAACCGGAGAAATCATCGATTGATGATGCGGTGGGTGTTTCGAGATTGTAAGTTTACTGTCGTTCCTGACTAAGCCCAGGGACATTGCAAGGACATCTGCTATGGCTGAGCAACTTAAAACGTTTTACACCGAGAAAGTCGTCCCCAAATTGATGGAGCAGTTTGGTTATACCAACATTCATCAGGTGCCCAAGTTGGTCAAAGTGACCGTCAACCGAGGGCTAGGGGAAGCCTCCCAGAATGCTAAGGCGTTGGAGTCTTCCCAAACAGAATTGGGGCTGATCACTGGGCAGCGCCCGGTGGTAACCCGCGCTAAGAAGGCGATCGCAGGGTTCAAAATTCGGGCAGGTATGCCAGTAGGGGTCATGGTTACCCTCCGCTCTGAGCGCATGTACGCCTTCCTCAATCGCTTGATTAACCTGTCCCTGCCCCGCATTCGAGACTTTCGCGGCATTAGCCCCAAAAGTTTTGACGGGCGCGGCAACTACACCCTGGGGCTACGGGAGCAGCTGATCTTCCCAGAAATTGAGTACGACAGCATCGATCAGATACGCGGCATGGATGTCACCATCGTGACCTCCGCAAGTACGGACGAAGAAGGGCGGGCCCTGCTCAAGGAACTGGGTATGCCGTTCCGGGACAATTAGTTTTAACCACTGGAGAGGACTATGGCGGCCAACGACACTATCGCAGATATGCTGACGCGGATTCGCAACGCGAATCTAGCGCGTCATCAAACTGTAGATATTCCCTCCACCAAGATGACCCGGAGCATTGCCCAGGTACTGAAGGAGGAAGGGTTCATTGCCGACTTCACAGAAGCGGGAGAGGATATCCAGCGCCATTTAGTGGTGACGCTGAAATATCGGGGTAAGTCCCGGGATCCCATCATCAAAAACCTGAAGCGCGTTAGCCGCCCAGGGTTACGGGTCTACTCCAACCGCAAGGAGCTGCCTCGGGTGTTAGGGGGCATTGGTATTGCCATCATCTCCACTTCTAGCGGCATCATGACCGATCGCGACGCGCGTCGTCAGGGCATCGGTGGCGAAGTACTTTGCTACGTCTGGTGATGGCGTCAACCCACCCAGTCATCGAATGTACTTGTAAGGAGTTTTGAGCAATGTCCCGAATTGGTAAACGTCCTATTCCGATCCCTGCCAAGGTTACGGTCACCATTAGCGGTCGATCTGTAACCGTTAAAGGCCCTAAGGGAGAGCTGTCCCGCACCCTCCCCACCGGGGTAACCGTCGCCCAGGAAGACAACACCGTTGTCGTTCCCCGCGAAAACGAGTCCCGCCTCGCCCGCTCCCGCCATGGTCTTTGCCGTACCCTGGTGGCCAACATGGTGGAAGGGGTTTCCAATGGCTTTCAAAAGCGGCTGGAAATCCAGGGGGTGGGTTACCGGGCTCAGGTCCAGGGCAGCAACCTCAACCTCAGCCTGGGCTATAGCCATCCCGTGGTGTTCAATCCCCCTGAGGGCATTCAATTTGCCGTAGAAAACAACACCAACGTGGTGGTGAGCGGCATCGATAAAGAAATTGTCGGCAACGTGGCAGCCAGTATTCGCGCCGCCCGTCCCCCCGAACCCTACAAGGGTAAAGGGGTTCGTTATGCCGGGGAACAGATTCGACGTAAGGCTGGTAAGGCAGGGAAGAAATAAACCATGAAGGCTGATCGCAAAGAACTCACCCGCCGTCGCCACTTGAGAATTCGGCGACGGGTTGTCGGTACCTCTGAGCGTCCTCGGTTAGCGATTTTTCGGTCTAACCAGCACATCTATGCTCAGGTGATTGATGACACCCAGCACCAAACCCTAGTGGCGGCCTCCACCCTAGAAAGTGGAATTCGCACCCAAGGGGTTGGGGCCAACTCCGAAGGCTCCAAGCTCGTGGGCAAATTGATTGCTGAACGTGCCCTGGAGCAGGGCATCACCGAAGTGGTGTTTGATCGGGGAGGGAAGCTGTACCACGGTCGAGTGGCTGCCCTTGCCGAAGCTGCCCGTGAGGCGGGTTTATCCTTCTAGTATCTGTACCGTCCATCCCCTTTGTTCTGAGTAGGATTTAGCGAGAACCATGGCGAACAACCGTCGTAAAAATACCCGCAACCGCGAAAAAGAGTCGGAATGGCAAGAGCGAGTGGTCCAAATTCGACGGGTCACCAAGGTGGTTAAGGGGGGTAAAAAGCTGAGCTTCCGCGCCATCGTGGTGGTCGGCAATGAGCGGGGCCAGGTGGGTGTCGGCGTCGGTAAGGCGGGCGACGTAATCGGAGCCGTGAAAAAGGGCGTGGCCGATGGTAAGAAGCACCTGGTGGATGTGCCCCTCACCAAGTCCTACTCCATTCCCCATCCCAGCACTGGCCAGGGCGGGGGTGCCAAGG
>JAQCHG010000097.1 GCA_027619675.1 Cyanobacteriota bacterium | reverse complement strand
ATCTGGCGATCTCGTCGAACAATCGCCTCAAGTGGGGCATTAACCTCACCAAACTGAAGCACCTAGAGGTGTTTCGGGAAATCACAGGCTTCCGCAATCCCCAAACCTACCAGCGCCTCGACAATATGTCGGTGGCCGAGTGGGTGGAAAGCGATTTTCCCAAGGGACTCTACGACCTGTATTTTCTCCCCTTTGCCAAGTCCAGCCTGAATGCGCCGGATATGCTCAGTGCCGGGGAGTTGATGCAGTTTTTCCACTTCTATTTCTTTGGCAACCCCGAGGGACTCGCCTTTAACGGCACCTGCCAGGACATGGGCCGCAGCTTGGTGGATCCCATTGTCAACGCTATCCGCGACAACGGCGGCGACGTGATCACCGGGGCCACCGTCAGTCAGGTGCAGTGGCAGGAGGGCCAGATTGCCGGCGTCACCTACCAGCAGGGCAGCCTAGAAGCCAATCCCATCCCCTTCTGGGTGGAGCGCAACCCGCTGCTGAGCACCGACGAGGTGGAGTATTTTGGCGCAGGCGATCGCGTCTACAGCCTCAAGGTAGGCTCCAAAGAAGCCCTCTCCCTCACCTGCACCCACCAGGGCTGCACCGTGCAGCCGACGGTGGAAGCAACGAGCACCGGCTACGCCTGCCCTTGCCACGGGGCCGTCTACAGCGAGACGGGCACCGTTCTCGGCGGTCCCGCCCGCGAAAATCTAACCCGGTACCAAGTGCTAGACCGCCAAGGGGACACCGTGCAACTGATGGCCCTAGTGCCACCAGGGGCAGGGGCAGAGGCCACCACCCTAGCGGCGGATTATTACGTGATGGCGGCGGATATCCCCGGCATCAAGCACCTGTTCTCCCTGGCGGAGGGGCCTGTGGATGCCACCCTGCTGCGGCAGGTGAACCAGCTTCAGGTGGCGGATCCCTTTGCCGTGGCCCGGTTTTGGTTCGATCGCGACTTCGACTGGGAGCACAGTTGGTTTACCTCCCTCTCCGGCTATCGCCTCACCGACAGCATCACCCTTTACCACCGCATCCAAGAAGACTACATTGCCTGGGCAGAGCGCACGGGGGGCAGCGTCGTCGAACTCCACGCCTACTGCTATAAGGAAAAGGAATTTCCCACCCAGCAGGCGGTGCTGGACACCTTCCAAGCAGAACTGTTTGAGATTGTGCCCGCCCTGCAAGAGGCTACCCTACTCCACAAGCAGTTGGTCAACCAAAAGAACTTTGCGGGGTTCCCCCCCGGCAGTTTCCCCGATCGCCCCAGCACCGCCACCCCCGTATCTAACTTGGTGTTCGCCGGAGACTGGGTGAAAATGCCCTTCCCCTGTGGGCTGATGGAGCGGGCGGTGAGCAGTGGCCTACTGGCAGCCAATACCATCCTCCAGCAGGAAGGCGCTCAACGGCGTCCGCTACTGTCGGTCAACCCTGAAGGTGTGTTGAAAATTTAGGGCGATCGCCAGTGAAGAACGGACATTGGCCGCCATTTCCCCTTAGATTGTCCCCATCATCCCGTTTCTAACTCAGGTCCTATGGTTGCTACGTCCCCCGCCTCCGGTGCCACCGCTTCGGTTAATCCCCCCCACCTGCGGGAATTGGGTATTAACCTCAACCATTGGTACGCGGTGGCCCGCAGCACCGAGCTCACCCCCGATAAACCTCTGGGGGTGACCCTCTGGCAGCAAGGGATTGTCTTGTTTCGCGATCGCGACGGTGTTGCCCAAGCGCTAGAAGATCGCTGTCCCCATCGCCAGGTGCAGCTCAGCTCAGGGGAAGTGGTGGACGGAGAAGTGGAATGCATCTACCACGGTTGGCGCTTCAATGCCGCCGGGGCCTGCTCCCATGTACCCTACCTGGCGGAAAACCAAAAGCTACCCACCTGCACCCTGCGCCAATATCCCGTCCGGGAGCAGGATGGCTTTGTCTGGGTGTTTCCCGGCGACCCCACCCAGTTAGCAGCGGCACCGTTAGAACCTCTGTCCCTGCCGGAGTGGGATCATCTCAACTACATCGCCACGGTGTCCATCATCGATGTGGAGGCCCACTATTCCTTCTTGATCGAAAACCTGATGGACATGTACCACGGGCGGCTCCACGATGATTTCCAAGCCTGGGCTAATCCAGTGCTGAATACGCTGGAGGAATCGGGCGATCGCGTCGATGTCCACTACAACGCCCAGAGCTACTACCGCATCGACAAGATTTGGTCCGTCTCCCAACTGTTTTTCCCCGCCCTGCGGCGGCTTCACCCCGAAGACCTCTACGTCAGCTACGTCTACCCCAACTGGGTCTCTACTCTGGGGCAAGATTTCAAAATCTGCTGCCTATTTTGTCCCACCGGCCCCACCCACACCCGCGCCTACCTGATTCACTTCACCTCGCTGCAAGCCTTCCACCGCCTACATAAACTGCCCGTTGCCTTCCGCCGTTTTGTCAAAAACAGCCTCTTCGGTTCCGCCCAAAAGATGCTAGATGGCCTTGTCGCCCAGGATGTCCTGATGTTGGAACAGGAGCAAAAATCCTTTTTGGAAGACCCCAGCCGCAAAGGACCCGAGTTGAATCGGGCACTGGTGTCCGTTCAGCGCCTGATCCGACAACAGGCGATCGCCCCCTAGCCACAGTTTCACCTATCCCCAGTGAACCCATAAATCTATGGGCGGAATGTGGTGGTGGGTCTCCCCGAACAGAGGGCCTGAACCCAACCCCAGTTCGGGATAAGTCGATGGAGGAGATGCCGTGACGCTCCACCCCAGAACATCCGTAGGGGCGGATATCTGAGCCCAGTTTCGGGCGGGAATGCCACGGATTGCAGGGCGCAAACCCTTGCGCCCCTACAGGAACGGGATTGTCGCTTAACCCGAACTCAGGTTAACCCAAACAAAAAGCGTGGACGATATTGCACCGTCCACGCTTTTTGTTTGGGTATATTCGTAGGCTGAAGATTCAGGTTCAGAGGATCTGAACCTGAATCTCGAAGCGACCTAGGACGCCGCAGCGGCCAAACGCTCCTTGGTGGCAGCAATCACTTCATCCGCTACGTTCTTGGGACAAGGGGCGTAGTGGGAGAAGGACATGGAGAACTGGCCCCGACCCGAGGTCATGGTGCGCAGATCGCCAATGTAGCCAAACATTTCACTCAGGGGCACCTCAGCCTTGATGCGCACCCCCGTGGGACCAGATTCTTGACCGAGGATCATGCCGCGACGACGGTTGAGGTCACCGATGACATCCCCCATATGATCGTCAGGCGTGAACACGTCCACCTTCATGATCGGCTCTAGAATTTGAGGCCCTGCCTTGGGCAGAGACTGACGGTAGGCGGCCCGAGCTGCAATCTCAAAGGCGATCGCGGAAGAGTCCACCGGGTGATAGCCCCCGTCATTGAGGGTCACCTTCAGGTCTACCACCGGATAACCCGCCAACGGCCCCTTATCGACGCTGGTCTCAAAGCCCTTCTGCACCGCAGGCCAGAATTCCCGAGGTACGTTGCCCCCAGTCACCTTGGACTCAAACTGGAAGCCAGAACCCGGTTCACCCGGCTCAATGGTGTAGTCGATCTTGCCGTACTGACCGGAACCGCCAGACTGCTTCTTGTGGGTGTAGCTGTCTTGCAGCACGCGGGTAATGGATTCGCGGTAGGCCACTTGAGGCTTACCCACCTCCACTTCTACGCCATAGGTGCGCTTGAGGATGTCTACCTTGATGTCTAGGTGCAGCTCGCCCATCCCCTTCATGATGGTTTCACCGCTTTCCTGGTCGGTTTCCACGTAGAAAGAGGGGTCCTCCTGCACCATCTTGCTGAGGGCGGTGCCCATCTTCTCGTTGTCCCCCTTCTTCTTGGGGTAGACGGCGATGGAGATCACCGGCTCAGGGAACACCATGGGTTCCAGGGTGGCTGGGTTTTTCGGATCGCAGAGGGTGTGCCCGGTCTGCACATTCTTCAGACCCACAAGCGCCACAATGTCGCCTGCTTGGGCTGAGTCAATCTCTTCCCGAGAGTTGGCGTGCATTTCCACAATGCGGCCAATGCGCTCAGTCTTGCCCGTGGCGGTATCCAGGACGGTGTCACCCTTGTTGATCATCCCGGAGTAGATGCGGGTGAAGGTGAGCGCCCCAAAGCGATCGTCCATAATTTTGAAGGCCAAAGCCCGCAGGGGCTTTTCGGGATCCACGTGGGCGAAATTCCCGGTTTCATTGCCTTCGAGATCCACTTCAGGCTGAGGATTGACTTCGTTGGGGGCGGGCAAATAATCCACCACCGCATCCAGCACCAACTGCACCCCCTTGTTTTTGAAGGAGGAGCCACAGTAGGTGGGGAAAAAGGCCAAATCGCGGGTGCCTTTGCGGATACAGGCTTTGATTTCATCAATGGAAAGTTCCTCACCTTCGAGGTACTTCACCATGGAATCGTCATCTTGTTCGACCGCCAACTCGATCAGGGCTTCCCGGTATTCCGCCACCTGATCCACCATGTCCTCGGGGACATCCTTGATCTCATAGTTCATGGGATCACCGGAGTCATCCCAAATCCAAGCTTTTTCCGTCAGCAGATCAACGACGCCCACAAAGTCATTTTCGCGGCCAATGGGCAGGGTCATCACCAGGGGCTTGGCAGCCAGGATATCTTCAACCTGCTTCACCACCCGGAAGAAGTCGGCTCCGGTGCGGTCTAGCTTGTTGACGTAGATAATCCGCGACACCTTGGAGTCGTTGGCGTAGCGCCAGTTGGTTTCAGACTGGGGCTCTACCCCACCGGAGCCGCAGAAGACGCCGACGCCGCCATCTAACACCTTCAGGGAGCGGTACACCTCAATGGTGAAGTCCACGTGTCCTGGGGTATCGATGATGTTGAGTTGGTGCTCTTTCCAGAAACAAGAAGTGGCGGCGGATTGAATGGTAATCCCCCGCTCTTGCTCTTGCTCCATAAAGTCTGTGGTGGCGGCACCATCGTGGACCTCACCAATTTTGTGGATCTTGCCGGTGAGCTTCAGAATCCGTTCGGTGGTGGTGGTCTTGCCCGCGTCCACGTGAGCGAAGATGCCAATGTTGCGATAGCGTGTGAGGTCTTTTTTCATAGCTGCTCTCTAGTTCAGTGCGTAAACCGTTGGTGACCACTTTTAGGGGGTGGCGCAGGGGTAAAGCTGGCCGACCCTTGTAGCCATTGCGGACTGGATCTCAATCACGCGGAACATGACTTCAAGTCTCTCGTGGCCATGGCGACAGTGCCAGTGCTTAAACAATTGTAAATCTTCGCTGTCCGATGGTGGAAGTGGGGTGGCGGATCTCTCAGTCGGCCTGGACGAGTCAGTACATGAAAACTACAATAAACATGAACTAGCTCCGATGGGGTTTGCCACCATGACCCACCTTGCTTACTCCAGTGATGTGTCTTTTGCGTCGCCCCTATGGGAAACGGTGAGATTCCGACGGGCTAAGGACAAGAAGGGCTGGGCCTTGCTGGGAATTCCACAACCGGTCTATCCCTTGGTTGCCTTGCGGCTGTTTGAACTGCAAGCCCGTTTGATTAGCCGCCATGAAACCGCCGGATTTACCAGTTTACTCTTTGAGGCGTCACCGCCGGTGGCGGCCAAGTTAGCCTGTGTGTTTCCTGCGCCGCCGGGATGCGATGCCTTGAAGGTTTCAGAATCGGGCGATCGCATCCTTTCTGGAAAAGCCGCCCAGTCGGCTAAGGCCATTTCCCAACGTTTGGATCCCGCCGATTTGGACGCTGGGGCACTACCCGAGGCCGCCTAGTGGGCTGTCAACATTCAATTTGTCTCTAGGACTGTCCAGGTAACCTTGCCCGCTACAGGCCCACATATTTCTGGCCCACATGTTCAGGCTTGACCAGCCACTGAGTGCGCTGGGCAACAGTCAAAGCGCCTCGCTCCCTGAAACTCGGTCCGGGGGGGCCAGAATTTTGCAGTGAATTTCGCAGTTTAGTGCTTGAAACCATCCTGGCTTCAAGGACGTTTCAGCCGACGATAGCGACTCTGGAGGCGAGTGATCAGGGGTAACCCCAGCCCGTAGGTGAGGGCAGCCCCCAATATCCCCATGATGAAGCAGCCTAAAAACAGGGTGAGGGCGACTTCAGTGCCCATGGCCAACCATTGGTCGTAGGATTCTGCACTGTCAAAGACGGCAGTTTGATTACTACCCAGGAGCCAACGCCCGAGCTGGTAGTTGAAGGCGTAGATGGGCACATAGGTGAAGGGGTTGCTGACCCAGGTGCCCGCCGCCGCCAGGATGGGGTTGCCCCGAATCCGCAGGGCGATCGCCACCCCAAGAATGGTCTGCAAGCCAAACAGGGGAAACAAACCGGCAAAGACCCCAGCGGCCAAGCCTCGGGCCAGTTCTTTGGGATGGCCCCGCAGCCGCACAAACCGTAAGTAAAAATAGCGGAACCGCCGCCGCCAACGTTCAGCCAAGGAGCGCGATCGCGGACGGGGCACAGGGGGAGAAGCAGGGAGGTTCAAAGGTTTAACGGCCAACGGTGTGAGCGGCGGAGCGGCAGATTCCTGGAGACCGAGGGAGCGATCCCTAGCAGGCGCAGTGGTGCCCCAAGGCGACCCAGTCCAC
>JAQCHG010000096.1 GCA_027619675.1 Cyanobacteriota bacterium | reverse complement strand
CCTCCACGGGCGCACCCCCCATGTGGGCCACCATCACCACGCCATAATCCCCATCGGGGGCTTGGCGGTGGCCGTAAAACAGGGTGGCGTTATCCCCATGGATGCGGTTGAAGCGATCGCCGCCGGAGAGGTTTTCCCGCAGCCAAGGGTGGGCATGGCGAAACCGCCGTAGGGCCAGGTTATAGGCCACTTGGGCAGGCTCAATCACCTCCGCTTGCAACCACACATTGCACATCTCATGGGCGTCTTCCATGAAGGCTTAGGCAAAGTCCTTGAGCTTGGCCACGTCCAGCTCCGTCAGCACCGCTGATTTATCCGGCACATTTAGTTGGCTCAGGGTGGCTGCCGACTTGCGGGTGGCTTTGGCCGCCTGCATTTCCTCGCTGTCGGGGTTGGCGGTGATGAACTGTTGGCACAGATGGGCCACTTCATCCAGGTCGTAATGGGTGTCTTCAATGGCGTCACAGAGGCCCCGCACAAACTGCCGCAGTTCCCCCAGTTTCGAGAAACCCATGGCTTTTAAGCGGGGAAACAGTTCTGGCCAGTCGTAGGTTTCGGGGATGATTTGCCAGTCCAAAAAGCCCCCGGCCTCTTCGGACACCACTTTGACCCCGTAGCGATCGTCGGTATTGCGCAAAAAGCCCCAGGGGGCACGCTGGGTGCAGTTGATGAAATCCATGGGCAACCCAGGGCTGAAGCCGTAGGTGAGCAGGGTGACGGCGGCGTTGTCGTAGGCGTTGTTGAGTACCTCAGGCAGACCATCCCCCAGGTTCCAATTAATGGGCAGCTCAGGATCCACCTGGGTGCCCCGCCGCAGGGTATCGTGGTTGCCGCAGCCTGTGATCCAGTTGGTCCCCATCTGCATCTGCTCCGTCACCCGCCGCCACTTCCGTTCCCAAAAGCCCTGGAGGCTGGGGGTGTTGTGGGCAAAGATCAGCGGCCCCCACTGGAAGGCGTCGGGCTTGAACTCGATGATGTCCCGATAGGTGGAGATTTCCTCCCAGCCTTCAGCGGGCCAGGGGCGACCGTCCTCAAAAATGCTGAACAGGCGACGGTGGTGATCCCCTACCTGCTGTACCACCTCCGCCATGGCGCTGAGGTACTGGTCGTCGTACTCCACCCGACCAGAGAGGGGGTTAAAGAATTTGAAATCCTGGGCTCCATCGACGCGAATGCCATCGGCCCCGGTGTTGTTTTTGCGCCGCTGCATTTCCAGCAAAATTGCCCGCACCGTCGGGTTTTGGTGGTTGACGTCTTGGCCGTACATGTTGGGGCCTTTGAGGAAGCGCCCATTCAGCAGTTCGATCCCCTGGTTGTCGGCGTGGCCGTAAACGATGTCGTAGATGACCTGAATTGGCCCCGTGGGGAAATTGTGCAGGGTGGCGATAAAGTCCACCAGTTCATCGGGGCGGAGGGTGCGCAGCACCGCTGGGTTGGTGGCGGAACAGCCAAAGATCACGATGTCGTAGCCCCAGTTTTGGGTGTCGGGATTTCTAAAGGTAAGTTTGATGTCCCCAGGCTCCTGTTCAATGCCCTCGGTGTCGGGGTCCATCTCCGCCATGTCGTCTTCGTTGAAGATAAAAAAGCCCTGGCCCAGGTCGTGGCGACCGCGATATTCCACGGTGGGTTCAATGGGCAGCAGTTGTACGGCGTCGTAGCCGATGAAGTTCTGTTCTGCTGGGGAGAGGGGGGTTTGGTGAATCAGTTTTTGGGCGATCGCCTGATAGGCTTCCGTTAACCCCGCCAGGGTGCCGTCGGGAGAGGCGGTGTTGACGTGCAGTTGCAGGATATTGCGGGGGGGATGGACGCGAATGATGCCCGCTTCGTCGCGATCGCCCTGGCCAAAATAGTCCCTATCCGCCCGCTGGGCTTGGAGGCTAGCCAGGTCGTACACCTCCGCTGGGGCGTACACCCCATAGGGCAGGGAATGGGCCAGACAATCGCCAATCACCCGCACCTCGTTGGTGTCCATATCCAAGTAGCGCAGCCAGTAGAAGGATCCCAACTGGTGGCGGGTGCCCGCCTTCAGCCCCGACAGCACCCCCCAAAAATACTCCCCCTGTTTAACCAACTCCACGTAGTCTCGGCGAAAGAGGACCTTTTGGCTGGGACGTTGGGGGGCGATCGCCTGTTTGGGCGTGAAAATTTCCAGATAAATATTCTTGGGCTGCACCATGTCAGCCCCCAACTCTGGAGCCCAGAACCCAATTTCCGTCAGGCCGTCGGCGGGGCGATAGTGGGCACCCAAGCGAGTTGCTAACTGCTGAGCCTTATGGAGAATCGTCTCATCGCTGGCCTGGACCTGCTCTGCCCAAGTCAAGAGGTCTTGGGTAGCAGCATCAACCAAGGCGATGGGCTGGCGGGAGGTGGCAACCATGGGGTGAGCACGGGTAGGGGTGGGCAATGGTGCCGCTAGTCCTGACTGATCCCAAGGCATGAGCTGACATGCCATCAACGCAACATGCGCTCACATCTCTAACACCTATAGGACTGACGCACAATGCTGCCGAATCCTCGGCGTTCCGTTGAGACAAGGGGCTTCAGCCCCTTGTCCATGGGTGTGACTGCGTCAGTCCTGACTTAGACCGCACAAGGGGTTAAAGTCCCTTGTGCATCCATGCGAATGCGTCAGTCCTAACCGGGTGGAATCAGCCATAACTGCCAAACACCTCCCCTAGGAATAAACAAATTTCTTTTGCTGAGAAACTATCTGAGGATGGATCAAGCAAAAAAACACCCCCTGCTGATGCCTTAGCAACCAGCAAGGGGTGTTTGTTAAACAGCGCGTATCACGCTGCCTTCAGATTAGGGGTGGGTTTAGCGTTAGCGTCGGGCCAGCTTCTTCGACAGCTTCCGCAGCCGAATGGATTCGGGGGTGATTTCCACCATCTCATCCGAAGCGATGTATTCCAGCGCCCGCTCCAAGCTCATTTCCACTGGGGTTTGTAGCTGCACCAGTTCATCCCCCGTGGCCGAGCGGTGGTTGGTGAGCTGCTTGGTTTTGCACACGTTCAATTCCAAATCCTGGGGACGGTTGCTTTCCCCAATGATCATGCCCTTGTAGACCTTGGTGCCGGGGGTGATGAAGAAGACACCGCGATCCTCTGCATTTTTCAAGGCGTAGAAGGTGGCGGTGCCCTCCTCAAAGGCGGTGAGGACCCCGCTCATGGGGCGATATTCCAAGAAGCTGTGGTTCATGAGTCCCTCACCCTTGGTGATGCGCATGAACTCACCCCGGAAGCCAATCAGCCCCCGCGCAGGCACCACAAATTCTAGGGTCGAGCGGCCATTGCCCGTCACTCGCATGTCCTGCATTTCGCCCCGGCGCTGCCCCAGTCGCTCCATGCAGCCACCAACGGCATCTTCTGGCACATCCAGCACCAGCAGTTCGTAGGGTTCGCAGGGTTGGCCGTTGATTTCCCGGAAGATCACCTGGGGCTGGGAAACTTGGAATTCGTAGCCTTCCCGGCGCATGGTTTCAATCAAGATGCCCAGGTGCAGTTCACCCCGGCCCGAGACCGCAAAGCGATCGGGGGAGTCGGTTTCTTCCACCCGCAGGGCGACGTTGGTTTCTAGCTCCCGCATGAGGCGATCGCGAATTTGCCGTGAGGTGACAAACTTACCCTCCTGCCCCGCAAAGGGAGAATCATTCACCGCAAAGGTCATACCCAGGGTGGGCTCATCCACACTGATCAGGGGCAACCCTTCGGGATTGTCGGGGCAAGCCACGGTTTCGCCAATGTTGGCATCGGCAAACCCCGCCACCGCCACGATTTGTCCGGCACTGGCGGACTCAATTTCAATCCGCTGCAACCCTTGGAAGCCCAGCAGTTTGCTGATCTTGGACTTCACCACCTTGCCCTCTCGGGTCACCAAGGCCGCAGGCTGCCCCGCATGGATGGTGCCGTTGTGGACTTTACCGATCACAATGCGGCCCAGGTACTCGGAGTAGTCGAGGGTGGTGACCTGAAGTTGCAGGGGCTTCTCGGGATCCCCGACAGGCGGGGGAACGTGGTCGAGGATGGCTTCAAACAAGGGCTGCATGTCCTTGCCTTCTTCATCCAAGTCCTTCTTGGCCCAACCGCCGAGGCCAGAGGCATAGAGATAGGGGAACTCGCACTGGTCGTCGTCGGCCCCCAGTTCTAAAAACAGGTCCAACACCTTATCAATGGCGTTGTGGGGATCCGCTTGGGGACGGTCAATTTTGTTCAGCACCACAATGGGGCGCAGCCCTTTCTCTAGGGCTTTTTTCAGCACAAAGCGGGTCTGGGGCATGGGGCCTTCGTTGGCATCCACAATCAGGATGCAGCCATCCACCATGCCCAGCACCCGTTCCACCTCGCCACCGAAGTCGGCGTGGCCAGGGGTATCCACGATGTTGATCAGGGTGTCTTTGTAGGTGACGGCGGTGTTTTTCGAGAGGATGGTGATACCCCGTTCCTCTAGGTCGTTGGAGTCCATGACGCAGTCCGGAACCTCTTCCCCCTCACGAAAAATGCCGGACTGTTTTAGCAGGGCGTCCACCAGGGTGGTTTTGCCGTGGTCAACGTGGGCAATGATGGCAACGTTGCGAATGGGAAGGGTCATAGGGGTTGCGGCTCTGGTAAAAGCTCGTGAAGGTTAGGGGCGGCGCGATCGCGGACGAATGGCCCCGTTGGCGATTTGTAAGGAAATGTGCCTATAAAAACAGGCAATCTTAACAATTGTAACTGACGCCACTGTTTCCTGGGGCGCAGTTGATTATTCCTTCGCCAACGAACACTGACAATTACCCAGAACGGGTCAGGGCGAGCTCAGAACAGGGCAGGTTTAGAAAAAAAGCCAGGACAGGGCAGGTTCAGCACGGGTGAAGTCAAAGAGTTCCAACCAGACAGACCCAGCACGGGCAGCGTCAGCACAGGATCAATCGCCAGCCAGCTAGGGGGCTGACGTTGCACCCACGCCCACACTGCCCACCGTAGGGCAACCGCCCGCGATCGCGCAGCGCTACCACGGGTAATCGCGGTGGACCTCCATCAACTACGGCAAAGCGGGAATATCCAATCTGAGGGCTCACGGGCCAGCTGGGATAGGTTCGGCTAGCTGGTGGTTGGTCAGTCCTGACATTGTGTACCAGAGGTCTAGCGGGTAAGGCTCTCTGGACCGTCCTAGGCACCCATTGAACGCTGACGGCTTCCTGACGGAGATTGCGTCAGGTCTGAAGGCCATCGGGATCGTCCCTTGCCCTTAGGATAGAAAAGGTTTCGCCCCTTTGGTATGACCTCGCGATCGCACCTCCGTGCCAGTGCCGCCTCCATGCCGATTCTGGGCTGGCGAGAATGGTTAGCGCTGCCGGATCTGCACATTTCCCACATCAAGGTCAAAGTGGATACAGGGGCGAGATCGTCTGCTCTCCATGCCTTTGACATCCATCATTTTGAGCGGGATGGCACCGCCATGGTGCGGTTTAAGGTCCACCCCCACCAGCGCAGCACAACGGTTACGGTCGAGGCAGAAGCACCCCTGTGGGACGAGCGCCTGGTTCGCAGTTCCAGCGGCCACACCCAGCCCCGTCCGGTGATTCGCACCCCCATCGCCCTAGGAGACCGTCAATGGTCCATTGAGTTGACCTTGACCAATCGCGATGCCATGGGGTTTCGCATGTTGCTAGGGCGAGAAGCGGTGCGCCATCGCTTTTTAGTGGATCCGGGGCGCTCCTATCGCTTGGGTCAGCCCCCTGCCTCCGTCCTCCATCCCCCCTTACCGCAGACTTAACAGCCCCTAACTCGGTTATGAAAATTGTGATTTTGTCGCGGGATAGTAGTCTCTATTCCACTCGGCGGCTACGGGAGGCGGGGGAAGCTCGCCACCATGAGATGCAGGTGATCGACCCCATGCGCTGCTACATGGACATTACCTCCCACCGCCCCAAGGTTTTGTATCAGGGCCAGCCGTTAGAAAACGTTGATGCGGTGATTCCCCGCATTGGGGCCTCCAATACCTTTTACGGCACCGCTGTGGTGCGGCAGTTTGAGGTGATGAATGTGTTCGCCACCAATGAGTCCCAGGCGATCTCGCGATCGCGGGATAAGCTCCGCAGCCTGCAAATTCTGGCCCGACGGGGCATTGGCCTCCCCGTCACTGGGTTTGCCCATTCCACCCAAGACATTGACGGCTTGATTGAACTGGTGGGGGGGGCTCCGTTGGTGATCAAACTGCTGGAGGGCACCCAGGGTATCGGCGTGGTGCTGGCGGAAACCTACCAGGCGGCTAAATCCGTGATTGAAGCCTTTCGGGGTATGGATGCCAATATTCTGGTTCAGGAATATATCAAGGAGGCGGGGGGGGCCGACATCCGCTGCTTTGTGATTGGCGATAAGGTGATTGCCGCCATGAAGCGCCAGGGGGCACCTGGGGAATTTCGCTCTAATCTACATCGGGGCGGATCCGCCACCAAGGTACGCCTCACCCCAGAGGAGCGCACCACCGCTGTTCGGGCCGCCAAGGCCATGGGGTTGCGCATAGCAGGGGTAGACTTGCTGCGCTCTAACCATGGCCCCGTGGTGATGGAGGTGAATTCCTCCCCTGGCTTGGAGGGT
>JAQCHG010000095.1 GCA_027619675.1 Cyanobacteriota bacterium | reverse complement strand
GCTAAAGGACACCCCACAGCCACAGGTGTGTTGGGCGAGGGGGTTGGAAAAGCGAAAGTTGCCCCCCATTAGGTCTTCAACGTAGTCCACGGTCATGCCATCACAGCGGGTGAGATCTGCTGCACTGACCACCACCTTGACGCCATCCACTGTGAGGGTTTGGTCGGTGCTGTGGGCCTTCATTTCAAAGCGCAGGTCATATTTCAGTCCCGCACAGCCGCCAGCCGCGATCGCCAGCCGCACGACACCGTTTGAGAAGGTCTGTTGCCCTTGCAGCCGCTTAATTTCCCGCAGAGCACTTTGACTGAATTGAAGCATGGCTGATTTGCACCGATGTCACTAGGGTCAACCCCATCTCACCTGACCCAGTCCTTAGCTTACCGTGTGGCTGAGGGCTGTAATCGGCCCTCAGGGGGAGGGATATTTGGGGGCATGGATCATGTTTACCCCGTCAATAGGGTCATCAATAGCGCCAGTAGCGTCGCCCCTTAGAAAAGAGCCCCACCATCATGCCTACGAACTGGTAGTAACTGAGGCCCACCAGCACTGCCGGAACCGGAACCCACTGCCGCAGCCACAGAAACAGCGCCACGCAGACCAGTAACGCCCACAACACCCCTTGGTTCAGCAGCACACGGGCAAAGATCGTCTCCATCACGGTTACCGCCAGGACACCGATGCCCCCAGCGGCCAGCAGCACCAACAAGAGGCCAGAAATGCCGTTGAGAAAGGTGGGGGGCTGGGGGAGATTCAGCAGGGCGATCGCCAGCAACAAATCCAGCAGGGAAGCCGCCACCACCGTCAGGGCGGCGGCTTGCAACAGCACCAACCAGGGCAGGGTTTTAAGACGCCAAAGGGGATCACGCATCGCGGTCAACCAGGGGTAAGCTCACCCAGTGTAGCGATTCCCCCCAGGAGGAAAAGACAGGACCATGGAGAACTTTTTGAATGCTTCCTTGACTGAAACCACCGCTATTGTTTGGCCTCTGGTGCCTGTGCTGATGTTGTGGAGCCATTGCTTAATTGGTCTGGTGGCGGCCCGCGTTGCCTATCGTCGGGGTGGGGATTTGGGGATGTGGCTGCCCTGGGGGCTGTTGGGGGGGACCTTGGCGTTGGTGACGGCGCTGGCAGGGCCAGCAGCGTCCCGCCCTAAGCGCTCAGGAGTGACCCACTGAAGACGGTTTCAGCCGCTGGCATGATTTCCCCGGCTGCCGCCATCCCCGCTATCAAGTGGGGTAGGTGCGCCAGTGCGTCCCTACCGCTGAATTGATGGGTTGTCTTACCATTCGCAGAATCCGTATGAGTCCTGTCGCTGACAGGGCGGGGAAGCCCGATGCAGCATGGATAGTCCTATCGCCGGGGAGGGGTATTACAGGGTGTAGGCAAAGTCCCGCACCAGCATCCCCGGTACCTGGGTGCCCCCCAAGTCGCGGTAGCCGTAGGAGCCCACCTCGGGGATGAGGGTGGTGTCTTGGGTGAGGGCTTCTAGGTTGGCCCCCCAGAAGTTGTATAGGCTTTCATCGAAGCGCAGGTTTTCAATGGGGGCGATGATCTGGCCCCGCTCCACCCAAAAGCAGGCGTAGCGGGTCATGCCCGTCACCCGGCCTTGGGGGCGATCGCTCCAGTTGAGATAGTGCAGGTTCGACACGTACAGCCCTGTATCCAGCGCCGTCAAAATGTCGGTACTGGGCAAGGTGCCGGGGGCGAGGAGGGGCGATCGCAGGTATTCCCCCGCCGCCGCGTAGGTGGAGGGGATGCCGTACTCCTTGGCGGTGCGGGCGCTGACTAGGGTATTCACCAGCCGTCCCGCTTCGATCAAGGGCAGGGTGGTCGGGGCCAGTTCCCCATAGCCGTTAAAGCGGGGGGTTTGGCCCTGGCTGAAGTCTTCCGTCAGGTGGACTAGGGGAGAGAGGGGGCGATCGCCTCGCTGCAATGGCCCCAGGGCGCTCCCACTCCGCCGCAGAGCCGCTTCCCCAATGCCGCCCCAGGACAGCATATTGACCAGATCCGCCACCGCTGCCGGGGCCAAGTAGGTGCGATACTGGCCCCGCGCCAGCGCCTTGCGAGGGCCAGACATCTGATTCAGCAAGTGTTTGGCCTGGGTCAGGCTCTCACCGTAGGCGGCATCTTCCCAAGCCCGCCCCGCATAGGTGCCCTTCACCGCTTGCCCGTCTGGGGTAAAGAGGGAATAGTCGAGGGTGAAGGTCTCCGTTTCAAACCAGTGGCGCTGGCCCGCAGAATCGGCATAGGCGCGAATGGCGGTGCCCCCGGCGTAGAGCCCCGCCGCATCCAATCCCGCCAGGGCGGGCAACACCTGGGGCACCGCCTGGTCCGGCGGCAGTAGGGTGCCTCGGTACACCTCGCGGCTGGTGGCGTCCCCGGTGGGGAGTACCTGGTAGGGATCTTCGGGCAGGGCGGGCAGTTCTGCCCGAAGGTCCGTCAGGGTGGCGAACAACAGGGGCCAGTCTGTGGCTTTATCCCCCGTGCAGGGCAGGGTGGCCTCCACCGTGCGCCCTTGGGCCATCAAGGTCAAGGCGATATCGCCACTGGTGACCTGCCCCGTCTGCCGCACTTTAGCCCGGTTGAAGCGGGTGAACTGGCTGATTTCCGCCGTCAGGGTCAGCTTGGCGGATTCCTCCCCCTGCAATTGGGGCAGCAGGGCGTCCGTGAGCTGGTGGAAGGTGGTTTCAAAGGGGCTGCTTGGGGTCTGTTTCATTAGCCCGCCCCCCCAAACACTTCAATGTTGGCAAAGGCGCAGACGGGGGCACCGTGGCCCACCCGTATGATTTGGTTGGGTTCCCCTTTGCCACAGAAGGGGGTGCCAAAGGCTTGCCAGGTGGCGCGATCGCCCACCTGCACTAGGCTGTGCCAAAACTGCGGGGTGGTGGCCCGATAGTTGGGGTTCCGCAGGGTTTCCGCCAGTTGACCGTCGCGGATGCGGCGGGCATATTCACAGCCAAACTGGAATTTGTAGCGCTGGTCGTCAATGGACCAAGAGCGGTTGGCCTCCATGTACACCCCGTCTGGGATGGTGCCGATCAAGTCGTGAAACGAAGTTTCCCCCGGCTCCACATTGATGTTGGCCATGCGATCGATGGGGGGGCGGTTCCAACTGCTGGCGCGGGCGCAGGCTACACCGGGCACCCCTAAGCGCACCTGGCTTTCGTGGCTGCCCAGGCCCCGCTCTAGGCGACCCTGGCGGATCAGGTATTGGCGATCGGCGACGGCTCCGGTGTCGTCGAAGCTGTAGCTGGCGAATTCGTGGCCCACCGTGGGGTCAAAGGTGACGTTCAGCAGCGGCGACCCGTACTGCAAACGGCCAAAATCCTCGGGCTGCACAAAGCTGCCCCCGGCATAGTTGCGCTCATCCCCCAGGATGCGGTCCAGTTCCAGGGGATGGCCAATGCTTTCGTGGATTTGCAGCATCATCTGGTCGGGGGCCAGCACTAGGGTAGTGGTGATGTCCGGGCATTCCGTCGCCGTCAGCAGTGCCACCGCCTGCTGTCCCACCTGCTCAACAGCGGCATCCAGGGCGTCACCGCTGATCAGATGCTCCCATCCCCCTTGATAGCAGTGGGCGCGGGGACCGTTGAAGTTGCGGGTCTGCACCACTGGACCGTCTTGGGCGGTGGCTCCAAAGTGCAGGGTCAGGAAGTCAAACCGTTGATGGACGCGGCTGCCGTTGCTGGTGGCCAGCCAGGTGTTGATCCCTTGGGTGTTGATGTGGGCGTTGGTCTGCACGATCGGGTCCGACACCTTCAACCCTTGGCAAATGTGGTGGAGGCGATCGTGAATGGTGGCCGCATCCCACTGAGCCAACGGTTGGGCCACGGGGGAATGGTAAATGCCCTGCACCGGGGGGCGAATGGTGGGCTCAAAGGCATGGATGCGCCAGGGGGCAGCGGCCTGGGCTTGGTGAAAAGCAGCCTGGGCGGCTCGGTGTAGCCCCGCCACGGTGACGTCGGGGGTGGCGGCGTAGCCCAACTGCCCCTGCACCAGCACCTCCACCATGGCCCCAAGGCTGCGGTGGTGGCGGTTGGCATCGGGGCGACCATCCCGCTGCGATCGCTGGATATGGTTCCCCTGCTGCACCCGTATGCCCACCCAATCGGCGGGCAGATCGAGGGTGGCCAGGGCCTGATCTAAGCGATCGTCCATTGTCACGGTGTGTAGCGGTGTTGTGGTCACCTTCCCCTCCCCCATAGATGCGCGAACATGCCTGTCAGTCCAGCCTACCTGCTCCCCACGGATGCGGCACAGGGTTGTCGGCGCTCCGGGCTGGCCAGGTTTTGATGGGGAATTGCCCTCTGATGGGGACGCACGCTGGGCATTAGGACGACGCATTCGCCCATCGTGTCATCCGATACAGGCTAAGGGTTCAGCCCCCTGCGTCCTGCGGTGTTTCCAGGGAGGACTGGGAGAGCAGGATTATCCCGAACGGTTGGGGCATTAGGGGCGGCCAAACTCGAAGCTGTCGATCTTCGGCTGGCCCTCCTCTGTCACCCAGGTATCGATGAAAATGGCTTCGGAATAGGTGTCACCGCCCAAGACCACATAGATAAAAGGCCAGTCCTCACTTTCCTCCAGTTCCAATGGGTCCACCTCGCCCCACTCCGCGTCGATCATGCGGGTGAAGTCCGCCGCTAGGGTCGTTGCGCTGATGTCCCCCTGACAGCGCTGACTCAGCAGGGCATGGGCCGCCCCATAGTCTCCCGCCACTAGGTGCCGGGCAAAGACCAAGGCGAGATCCTTCTGTTCTGGCGTGAACATCCTTCCTCCGTTAGGACCCTGTCACGATGGCTTGGCAATCCTGGGCGATCGCCCATTCCTCCCGCGTATGAATCACCCATACCCGCACGGGGGATGCCGCTGCTGCAATGTCCTGGTCCTCCGGACACCGTTCCAGTTTGGACTGGAGGTGAATGCCCAAAAAGCCCAGGGGTTCACAGGTTTCTCGCCACACGAAAGCACTGTTTTCCCCAATGCCTGCGGTGAACACTAGGGCGTCGAGGCCCCCCAAACTGGCCACCATGGCCCCGATGTGGCGGCGCAGACTGTGGAGAAACATGGCGATCGCCCGCTGTGCCCGCCCATCCCCGGCGTCAGCCGCCGCCTGCACCGCCCGCAGATCGTTGGACACCCCGGAAATGCCCTTCAGCCCCGATGCTTTGTTGAGCATCTGGTCCAACTGATCCACAGTTAGATCCCCCTGCCGCAGCAGGTGCAAAATCAAGCCAGGATCGACAGAACCACTGCGGCTGCCCATCATCAACCCCTCCAGCGGCGTAAAGCCCATGGTGGTGTCGATGCTGTGGCCCGCCGCCACCGCCGCCAGGGAACAGCCGTTGCCCAGGTGGCAGGTGACGAGTTTCAAATCCGCCAACGGTTGCCCCATCAACGTGGCCGCCCGTTGGGCCACATAGCGGTGGCTAATGCCATGGAAGCCGTAGCGGCGAATGCCCTGGGTCCACCAGTCATGGGGACCGGGGTAGGCAGCGGCGGCTGGGGGCATGGCGCTGTGGAAGGCGGTGTCAAACACCGCTACCTGGGGCACTTGGGGCAGCAGGGATGCCGCTACTTCAATCCCCTCTAAATTCGCAGGGTTGTGGGCCGGGGCCAGGGGAATCAGATCGCGGATGGTGGCTTTAACCGCTGGGGTGATGCGCACGCTGGCCTGGTGGCGATCGCCCCCATGCACCACCCGATGGCCCACCGCCTCGATGGCTGCGGGGTTGGGGATGACCTGGACGGGACCGGACCACAGGGTTGCTAGCAGCGCCCGTAACCCGGTGGTGCGATCCGCCGTGGCCAAGGTGGTTTGGTGCGATCGCCCATCCGTGGCCTGGGCGGTGAGGCTCACCTGCCCAGGCTGGGCGGTCCAATCAAGCTGGGCTTGCCATTGGGGGGCCGCCCCGACTTGGGTATCAAACAGGGCCGCCTTGTGGCTACTGGACCCCGCGTTAATCACCAGAATCTTCACACCCACTCCCCAGCGCTAACAGTGGCCCTATTTCCCAAGGGACAGCATGGCGTCGAATTGCACATAGGGCTTCATTTCCACCGGGACTGGGGAGGTGCGCCAGATGTCTTCGCAGTATTCCTGAATGGCGCGATCGGAGGAGAAGAACCCCATCCGGGCCGTATTCAGGATGCTGATGCGGGTCCAGGCGTCGGCATCTCGATAGGTGTCGCTGACCTGGCCCTGGCAGTCGATGTACGCCTGGTAGTCGGCCATCAGCAGATAGGGATCGCTGTAGACCAGGGAATCCACCAGGGGTTTAAATAACTCGCGATCGCCGTGGGAAAACACCCCGGCATTGAGCAGATCCATGATCTCCTTCAGTTCTGGGTTATTGGCGTAGTAGTCCCAGGGGTTGTAGCCCTGTTCCTTCAGCGCCACCACCTCGGGGGCGGTGAGGCCAAACAGGAAGAAATTCTCCGGCCCCACTGCGTCGCGGATTTCCACATTGGCCCCGTCCAGGGTGCCGATGGTCAGCGCCCCATTGAGGGAGAATTTCATGTTGCCGGTGCCCGAAGCCTCTTTGCCAGCGGTCGAGATCTGCTCAGACAAGTCGGCTGCAGGGATGATTCGAGCGGCTAGC
>JAQCHG010000094.1 GCA_027619675.1 Cyanobacteriota bacterium | reverse complement strand
CGCTGGGCCTATGGTCTGGGGTTAACGGTGCTGGTGGGGCTGGTGATTTTGGGGGGCATTCAGCGCATTGGGGCGGTGGCGGGGGCGATCGTCCCCACCATGGCGGGGCTATACATTGCCGCTGCCCTGTGGGTGCTGCTGCTGCACATCGGGGAACTGCCCGCCGCCGCCCAGTTAATTTGGCAAGAAGCCTGGAATCCTCAATCCGTAAGTGGCGGCGCGGTGGGGGTGATGGTGCAGGGCATTCGCCGGGGGCTGTTTTCCAACGCAGCGGGGGTGGGTACCGCCGCGATCGCCCATGCCGCCACCCGCACCCAAGAGCCCGTGCGCGAGGGCATTGTGGCGTCTTTAGAGCCCTTTATCGACACGGTGGTGATCTGCAACCTCACCGCCCTGGTATGTGTCATCACCGGAGCCTATCGCGATGCCCCCGATACTGCCCTGGGGTTTGATCTGGTGGCCATGGCCTTTGGTTCCGCCATGGCGGGCTTTTCCCTGGTGTTAACCGTTGCTGTTTGCCTATTCGCCTTTTCCACCATTGTGTCTTGGGCCTACTACGGCGAGCAGTGCTGGCGCTACCTCACGGGGGATGGCTCCCCCCTGCCCTATCGGCTGCTGTACGTGGGGGCCACCTTTGTGGGGTCCGTGTCCCAACCCAGTGCGGTGTTGGCCTTTAGCGATTTGATGCTGTTTGCGATCGCCCTACCCAACCTGCTGGGCTGCCTGCTGCTGTCTAACCAGGTGGCGCGGGACCTGGGGAACTATTGGCAACGGTTAACCACGGGTCAAATGCCTATCCACGGTGTCCAGTTGAGTCAAAAATAGAACTGTTACCGATCCCAGCCTGAAAAAAGCGTCCACAGATCCCGGTCTCTCGCTATCCTGACAGAGATTCTGCCTGCACCCCGTCGCCAGGACCTGGAGCCACCATGGGCGCTGACATTCTGATCCTCACCATTTACTTCATCTGCGTGGTCTACGTGCTGTACCAGATGGCCCTCTCGGTGGAGGCCAAGTTGGAAGATCAGGTGCAGATCGTGCTCGATGGTGACACCCTGGAGGCGGCGATCGCCCCTCAATTGGCCCAACAGGGGCGATCGGACATTAAAGCTCGGTTGATCAGCGGCAAAGGCCCCACCATTTTAGAACTGGCCTTTCCCCAGGATAAAAAGGGCGACAAAGAAGCCACCGAAACCCTCCATATCCAAGTGTCTCCCCAGGGCAAACTGCCCCTGCGCCCGCCCGTAAAAGGGTTGTCCATCACCACCTTGAATGGCCTCAACCATCAGCAGATCTTCCTCGACTGGGACAGCAGTTCCCTCTCCGTCCATGGCGGGCTAGCCTATCGGGTGGTGCGCAATGTGCCCGGTATGCCCCTCGACCTATTGCAGCCCCAGGTATACACCGTAGCCAACCCCGGCCAGGGGGTGAATGCCACCATCACCAGCGAAGCCCTGTTTCGCCGCCCCGAAGCGGGCACCGCCCTAGAATCGGCCCCCGTCTTGATCAATCTGGAAATGATCCCCGACATGAAGCCCATCATGCGCACCTATGCCCTGCGGCTTTTAGTGTGGATCAAGCCCACCAACGCCCCAGAATCCCAAGCCATTCGCCTATTACTGCCCTTTAATTTCCAAATTGAGGTGCTGCCCGACCACGTGGCCCTGCCCATTCTCAGTTGGCTGCTGGACTGGTTTTCCCCCGCTAAACTGCCGCGTCTGTGGTGAATGGTGAAACCGCTATGCCCACGGTGTCAATTTGCCCACCGTTGTCTGGGGCAGGGGAGCGACGGTCAACAGATTTAGGGGGACGGTAACGTCTGCTAAAAACCCCTAGCCAGCGTGGAGCATAGCCGTTTGGTAAAGCAGACGCTACCCCATGCGCTGGCGAATCGGAATTTGCACGGTAAACAGCGTGCCCTCACCGGAGACTGAATGGCAGGTGAGATGTCCCTGGTGGGTTTCCGTCACAATTTGATGGCTAATGGACATCCCCAAACCCGTTCCTTTGCCCACGGGTTTAGTGGTGAAGAAAGGATCAAAAATTCGCGCTTGTACTTCGGTGGACATGCCCTGACCATTATCAGCAATGGTGATGTTGATCCACACCTTATCCACCACAGCAGTTGTAATCACAATTTGATGGAGAGGCTCTGGTTGATCTGATGATGGAGGCACCTCTTCCAAGGCATCAATGGCATTCGTCAAGATATTCATAAACACCTGATTGATCTGGCTCGGATAGCACTCCACCCGAGGCAGTTCTCCATAGTCGCGAAGGATCTGGATCTCAGATTTGTGGGCGTATGCCTTCAAGCGATGCTGCAAAATCAGGAGCGTGCTCTCAATGCCTTCATGGATATCGACGGCTTTAAGTTGGGCCTCATCAATACGTGAGAAATTGCGCAGGGAAAGAACAATCTGTCGAATCCGATCCGTGCCCAACTGCATGGATTTCAGGATTTTTGTCAGATCCTCTTGAATGAAGGGGAGTTCAATATTGTCAGCTTCAGCCTGGATATCGGGGTGGGGATCAGGATAAAACGTCTGGTATAGCTGAATAAAATTGAGTAAAGCTTGACCGTATTTCTGTATGTGGAACAGGTTGCCATGGATGAAGTTAACGGGATTATTAATCTCATGGGCAATGCCTGCAATCAACTGGCCCAGGCTAGACATTTTTTCAGTCTGAACTAACTGAAGTTGGGCCGTTTTTAATTTCTGTAGGGTTTGGTCAAGGGCCGTTGCCTGGGCTCTCAACTGAGTTTCGGATTTTTGCAGTCGTTTATTCGCCTGCTGCAATTCATAGGTCCGCTGATTTACCCGCTCTTCTAGGGTTTCATTGAGCTCCGTCAGGGCCATATCTGCCTGCTTTCGGGCTGTGATGTCCACTAACGAGCCCGAGTAGCCCCCTTGGCGATCTTGTCGGGCAGAAAATTCTAGCCAAATTACGCGGCCTGCTGAGTGGGCAAAGGGCAGTTCCTCCGCCTGTACTAGGTCTTGGGTCTGTACCCAATGGGTCAACTGATAATGATGACTGGGATAGTCTGGCGCTAAGAAGTCGATCAGCGATCGCCCCAAGGCATCTGCTTCAGGGTAGCCCAGAATCGTGTTCCAAGCAGGGTTTAAAAAAGTCAGATTGCCATCGCCATCACAGCGAAAAACAATTTCTCGTAAATTGCTAATCAGCTCTCGATAGCGCTGCTCAGACTCAGACAGTTGATTAAAGAGGCGGTACTGAATCTGAACCTGAAGTTCGTCATTGAAACTAGGTTCTGGAGACTCGCTCATGCGGCTACAGTTAAGGCCTCCAAAAATTCAGTATGAGAGAGCACCCGAGCATAGAGTGGGAAAATGTTTTCGCAATAAAATTCTTGCTCAAATGCTTCCCGAGCAGAGGTACAGTCTGACAGCACCGTCACCTTAAAGCCCCGCTCATGGGCACTGCGGCCCGTAGAGTCAATACAAACTGAGGTGACCACCCCCGCCAGCACCACATCGGTAATACCGTGCTCCCGCAGTAAATCGGCTAGGGGAGTATTGGCAAAGGCATTGAGCCCCCGCTTGCCAGGGACTTCAAGAATTTTTGACTGAAACGGTTGCAACTCTGGAATCGTAGCCGATCCGGGTTTTCCTGCTTGGAAAGCACCCACTTCTTTAATCGTTTTGAGAATGCCCACAGGCTCAGACAGCTCTGCGTAGGTAGGGGTGAAGAAAATGGGGGTTGACACCACCAGCACCGGACTATCCGCTAATGCCTCTAGCAGGTGAATGGTGTTCGCCAAGATATTCGTAACCTTGGAGGACGCTTCGATTACGGTATGGAGGATACCGTCTTCTGCAAAATAATCGTTTTGATACCCGATTAAAAGTAGGGCGGTTTTGCTGGGATCCACGCTCAAGTAGGCTCAAACTCTAGATGCCCGCCAGTGTACCCGAATAGCCTACGTAAGTATCGGTAGGGACGATGTTTCAACGGATAACCCAGGCGCACCCTCAATGACGGGTTGAAGGCCACCAGGGTCCGTCTTGCCATGTCAGTTCTGGCCATCCGGTCAGGGATGGGAGCCGTTGTAAAATAACGGTTATGACATTACTTGATGTCAGGATCTAACATCCCGTAACCTAACATCCCGTGCCCAATGGGGGGACTTCCCCCATCCTTTAAGCTTCGTCGGGGGGCAGGGCTTTGACGGCCTCTAGCAGCTTGCCCAAGATGTCGTCCACGTCCCCTGACCGCACATTCTCCGCCCGCACCTCGGTGCTGCCCCGCTTCAGGGTGACGTTGATGGGCTGGCTGGGTAGGCGCTCCTGCACGGCCTGCGTGAGCCGCAGGGCCTTGTCTAAGCTGACCTCAGCGGTGAGGATACCCCAGAGCCAAGCTGCCCCCATTCCGCCTGTAGGCACGGTGGGGTCCGCCACCCGCTCCACCCGCTCCACCTCATCAAAGCCATTCATCTCCCGGAACAGCACCTCGGTGAACTGCTCTTGTTGGGGGATGGGCAGGTCGGCATCCGCCGATCGCCAGTCAAAGGTGATCCACAGGGTGTCGGCCACGGGGGTTAGCGCCCCCCCACGGTAATGGCGTCCACCTTCAGGTGGGGTTGGCCAACGGTGACATAGATGCTGCCGCTGACGGAGCCGCAGAACCCCGGCGCTAGGCTGAGGTCGTTGGAACACATGGAGATGCGCTGCATGATTTCCTTGGCTTCACCAATCAGGGTGGCCCCCTTTAGGGGTTTGGTGATCTGGCCGTTTTCGATCAGGTAGGCTTCATCTACGCCGAAGTTAAACTGCCCCGTGGCCCCAACGCTGCCGCCCCCCATCTTTTTGCAGTAGATGCCCTTGTCTACCGAGGCAAAGAGATCCTCAATGGAGGCGTCGCCGCTGGCGATGTAGGTGTTGCGCATGCGGGAGGCGGCGGCGTAGGTGTAGCTCTGGCGGCGACCGCTGCCGGTGCGGGGGTGGCCCGTCCGCATGGCTCCGGCGCGATCGCTGAGGAAGTTTTTCAGCACCCCATTCTCAATCAACAGGGTGCGCTGGGTGGGCATGCCCTCGTCATCCATGTCCAGGGTGCCAAAGGCATCGGTGGAGAGGCCCTCATCCCAGGCGGTGAGGCTTTCGTGGGCGATTTTTTCGCCCTTCTTGTCCATAAAGGGGGTGGTGCCCCGCTCGATTTGGGTGGTTTCCAGCAGGTGGCCGCAGGCTTCGTGGAAGATCACGCCACCGAAGTGGTTGGCCATGATGATGGGGTAGGTGCCGGACTCCACATAGTCGGCGTAGAGCATCTTGCCCGCCGAGGCCGCCACTTCCTCAGCGGTCTGGCCATAGTCCCAATGGGTCAAAAACTGGGGATCGCTGGTGTCTCCCAACCGCTGCCCAATGGAGGAGCGGTGGTCGCCATCGGCGCAGAGGAGGTTGCAGCCCACGGACTGGGTGAGGCGAATATCGCGGGCGAAGGTGCCGTCACTGGCGGCCACCAGCACCTCCTGCCAGTCGCGGAAGTAGGCGGTGCGGCGGGCTTGAATGTGGCTACCCTTTTGGGCGATCGCGCCATTGGCTGCCAGCAACACATCCCCCATATCCTGCATGGAGCTACATTGGCCCAGCCAAGCATCTTTGCCCTTGGCGGCGGCGTAGTCCCGCAGCAGTTCCAAATTAATTTCCGCCAGGTGGGAAGCCGGTCCCGGCAGGGTCAACCCCAGGATGGCTAGGCCCTTTTCCATAGCCGCCTTGAGCCCGGTGAAGGTGAGGTTGTTGGTGCTGACGTAGCAGTCTCCCTTGCCCTTGAACACCCGCACCCCGGCCCCCGCCACGATGCTGGGGGAGATGCTGGTGATGGCGTCATCTTCCGCCAGGCAGCTAATGTACTGCTTGCGCTCCAGGAAAAATTCCACCAGATCCGCCCCAGCGGCCCGCCCTAGGCCCAACAGCACCGACAGGGGCTCCCGCCAAGCTTCATCAAAGCGATCGCGGGTGGCCGCATAGGTCAACTGAGGAATTTCCTGGGTTTGGAGAAACCGACCGGGGGTGATAACAGCAGTCATAGGGTGCTCGATGATGGAACCAAAGGGACCGATTGATCTGGCATCGCTGGGATTGGCCCAGCAGTCGCATTGTAACAAGGGCCGCCTGGGGATGATGGCTGGGGTGGTCAGGGATACCGCAGGGAGTCTGTGCCCTGGTATTGACTATCTGCCATGGGCGGCCCCTTTAGCCCTATTTTTGTCCCTGTCGTCCTTCTGGGACCCGTGTGATGAATATCAGAACCGTTACGCCGTCAGACATCAGTCCCCTAGTGGACCTCTACAACGACTACATTCGCCACACCACCATCACCTTTGAACTCAGCCCCATTGATGGGGCTGAGATGCAGCAACGGGTGACGGCCAAGCTTGCCCACCATGACTGGCTGGTGGCCGAGGTGGATGGCCAAGTGGTGGGCTACGCCTACTACGGAGCTTTCCATAGCCGTGCCGCCTATCGCCACACGGTGGAGGTCAGCATTTATCTAGCCCCCGCCCATCAGGGCAAGGGGTATGGCAAGGCCCTATACCGTGCCCTCTTGGCATCGGCCCAAGCCAAGGGCTTTCGTGAGGCGATCGCCCTCATTGCCCTACCCAATCCCGCC
>JAQCHG010000093.1 GCA_027619675.1 Cyanobacteriota bacterium | reverse complement strand
GATCGCGGTGGCGGAAAGGGTACTGGCGGACCTGGGGGTGAATCCCGACGAACTGGTGATGGTGGATGGATCTGGGCTGGCCCGCAAAAATTTGGTCACCCCTAACGCCTTGGTGGCGGTGCTGACGGCCATGGCGCGATTGCCCCACGCAGACATCTATCGCGCCTCCCTGGCGGTGGCGGGCCGCAGCGGCACTCTCCGCAACCGCTGGCGGGGCACGGCGGTGGAGGGGCGACTGTGGGGCAAATCCGGGGCCATTAGCCGCAACTTTGCCCTGGCGGGGTATTTGGAACCGCCCAACCATGAACCCGTCGCCTTTGCGATTTTGATCAACAATATCGACGAGCGGGGCAGCGTGGCGCGGGGGATCATTGACGATCTGGTGCTGATCTTGAGCGAGTTAGAAGCCTGCGGCTGATGGCGATGCGAATTGCCCTGCTGACCTATTCCACCCAACCCCGTTCAAGGCTCGACCACACCCTGGAACTGGCGGCGGCCCTGACGGATCTGGGCCACGCAGTTTGGGTCTACGCCCTAGATAAGGACGGACGGGGCTTTGGGCGATCGCGCTGCCATGCCGTCCAGCTTGTGCCCACCCAGCCCGCCCCAGAGTCCATAGACGCCCTGATTCAGCAGCGGATTCAGGAGTTTGTGACCCATTTCACCCAGGACACCCGGCGGTTTGACATCTACCACGCCCAGGACTGCATCGGGGCCAATGCCCTGCTGCACCTGCGGGAACGGGGGCAGATTCCCCACCTCGTCCGCACCGTTCACCATGTGGAAGATTACGTCAGCCCCTATTTGCAAGCCTGTCAAGATCGATCTATCCGCCAACCGGATCTTTGCTTCTGCGTCAGCGATCGCTGGCAACAGGCCCTCCAGCAGGACTATGGCCTGACCGCTCCCCGTGTCTTCAATGGGGTGGATACGGTGCGGTTCAGCCCCCTTTCTTCGGGGCGGGAAGTGGCCCTGAAGCAGCGCTACGGCATCACGGGTAGCCCAGTTTTTCTGACCGTGGGGGGCATTGAACCCCGCAAAAATTCCATCCGGCTGTTGCAAGCCTTTGCCCAAGCCCGTCAAACCCTACCCCAGGCCCAGTTGGTGATTGCTGGGGGGGCGACACTGTTTGACTATCGGCCCTACCGGGAGGAATTTTTCCAAATGGCGGCCCAGTTGGGGATGGAAACGGGACGGGACTTGATTTTGCCGGGCATTATCCCCGACGAAGACTTGCCGGATCTATACCGCTGCGGCGATGGGTTTTGTCTGCCGTCGGTGAAGGAGGGTTGGGGCTTGGTGGTGCTGGAGGCGATCGCCGCTGGCCTCCCCATCGTCACCGCCCGTCAGCCCCCCTTTACGGAATTCCTCAGCGATCGCAGCGCCTTTCTGGTGGATCCCACGTCGGTTTCCTCCATTGCCCAGGGGTTAGTCGCCGCCGCTGATCCGGCCCAGGCCCAACCCCGCCTCCAGCAGAGCCAAACCATCTTGCCCCAATACACCTGGGCGCGATCGGCTCAGTTGCACCTGCAACATTACGGCACCCTCACCGCCGCTACAGTGAATCCGTAGTCAATGCGGCGCGCCGCAGTTGGGAGGAAATGCCATGCCTGAGATGCGATTTCAAATTGAATGGCCGGATGGGGCCAAGGAACTGTGTTATTCGCCATCCCTGGTGATCAAAGACTACTTCACACCGGGGGAACGCTACACCCTGGCGGACTTTGTGGACAAATCGCGGGAAGCTTTACAGATTGCCAGCGATCGCGTCCAAGCCAAGTTTGGTATGCCTTGCAGCCTTGCCCTGGGGCAGCTCCGCCGCATTGAGACCACCGCCACCCAATATGCAGATCTTACGGATCCTGAAGTTCAGGTGGTGGCATTTCTAGAATAGGAAATCCGTGTTTATGCAGAGCTATTTCTCTGCTAAAAGGCTGTTAAATCCGCATAAATACGCACCTTTATTAATTCATATTTTCTCGATGAAAAGGTGCTGATTTGTCTCTGCTGGAGGGGCACTTTAGAGCAAAGGGTACAGGTGGGTTCCACACTCTACGGGTACATCGGCCTGGTTCCCTTCCCCCTCAACTGCTCTACCCTCTTGCAGAGATAACAGCCATGATTTTCGATCGCATTTTAGAAGACAGCTTAGGCTTCCTCCGTCGCATGCTGTGGTCGAAGACGGGCAAGCCGGAAGCCTGTCGTCCCCCTTTTCAATCTATGCGCACCTTTGAAGGTGAGCAGGGAGTCATTTCTCTGCTAGAGGGACGGGATACCCCACGGGCCGTAAGAACTTGGATGTACTGTCCCAAGCGGCGGGAACTCAACTCTGCCCAAATGGTGGCTCAATCCAGCTCTATGGATCTGCACATTTACTGTGACTTTTTGGGACCCTTGCCCCACGCCCGCACCCCACGCGCCGATGAAGAACGTGAAACGATCGCTAATCAGCGCCAGCAGGGCAAAAATGTCCCATCCCACCGCATTCAAATTTTTAAAGCTAGCCATTTCTTAAATGGCGATGGATTTTATGATTACGAATTAATTTTTTGGCAAGATCGTGATTTCTACGTGCAGGGGGTATCTGATCTCAATAAGATTGCCCAGGTTGCGGTTGATCGGCTGGCACGGCATTGCCTGATGCTTGGAGAACCCCTGAAACTCAAGGCCGATGACTGGCCAGAGATTATCGACAACATTTGGTCAGAGGTGCGATCGGAGGTGATGGCCAAGGTGGCAGCGGCCAGCTAATCGGCAGTGGCGTTCGTTTGTAAGCTGCCCTATGGGCATAGATAGGCGGAGGCGTAGGGGAATCCCAAAGTGGATTTCTCCTGCGCCTCCACTGCGTTAACACAATGGGTGACTGCCCCTAGAGTTTGGCATGGGAGCCATCGCAGAAGGGCGCGTTTCCGGTGTGCTTGCATTGGCAAAGGGCCACCTGCTTTTTCTCTTCAAGGGTGAACTTCATGGGGGTGAAATCCGTGCCTTTGTGGGAGCCGTCGCAGAAGGGTTGATTAGCGGAATTACCGCAGGTGCAATACCAATAATCGCCGGGATCTAATTCCAGAACAGCGGGCTTTTTGGCAGCAATGGTGGGTTCGCTCATGGGTGTTCTCCAATAGTATCAACATCGATCTCAGCAAATGATCGGCACCTCAATGGGTGCCTTTTTAAACCCAGATATCCCCTTTTAACAATCTATGGATTGACGAGGAATCTGGCCGGGGGCGGAGAAGACCGCCCCCAAATCTGTGCCTTTAGGCAGCCATGTCAAACAGCAGGATTTCGCTGTCGTCGCGGGTGCCGGTGAAGGTCAGGGCCGTTTCTGGGTGAATGGCGGCCCCATCCCCTGCCGTCAGGGCTTGGCCGTTGAGGGTGATGCCCCCTCGGGCCACCTGGACCCAAGCCAGGCGATCGCCCCTGAGGTGATGGGTAACGGTGGCATCGTTGGTCAACTGGGCGGCGTAGAGATTGACATCCTGGTGGATGGTGACGGACCCGTCTCGACCGTCGGGGGACCCCACCAACCGCAGTTGGTTGTGCTTAGCCTCTGGGGCGACGTAGGTCTGCTCGTAGCTGGGGGCGAGCCCGGTCTGTGCTGGCAGAATCCAAATCTGCAAAAAGTGCACAGGCTCTTGATCGGAGGCGTTGAATTCACTGTGGTAGATGCCCGTGCCCGCAGACATGCGCTGGACATCGCCGGGGCGAATCTTAGACCCGTTACCGATGCTGTCTTGGTGGGCCAAGGTGCCCGATAGCACGTAGGAAATGATTTCCATATCCCGGTGGCCATGGGTGCCGAAGCCCTGACTAGGGCTGACCTTGTCTTCGTTAATCACCCGCAGGGGGCCAAAGCCCATGTGACTGGGGTCGTAGTAGTTGCCAAAGGAGAAGGTGTGGCGGCTGTCGAGCCAACCAAAGTTGGCAGCACCGCGATCGCGGGCCGGGCGCAGGGTAATCATGGAACACCTCCTGAAGCTTGAGGGGTTGGTGGAAAAACTGCGTCACACCGGGGATAACGGTTGCGATGGTCCCGTTTTCCCCGTGGTTCTATTATGGATAAAGCTAAAATAAAAGACAATGCCCAATTAAAATTACACTCCGTCTCTTTTTGGGGGACAATCCTAGGCGCGAGTCAGCCTTCACGACTGCGCCCCTGGACCTGCTGGGGGTGTGGTCTTAACTCGCAGACCTCTGCATTACGGCATTGGACGCAGACGGCATTGGGCGCAGGCCCCTGCGCCCCTACATCTGTTGGGGGTGTAGCAGCATCTGTATCACTGAGTCACTGATCGGATTGGGTACGGGCTACGGTGACTACGCCGCACACCGACCAGCCTGCCCGCCGTAAGACCGTTGCCGCCGCCCGTACTGTGGTGCCCGTGGTGTAAATGTCATCCAGCAGCACAATGGGCCGCTGCCGTTGGGGGCGGGGCCAATGCCCCATGGCAAAGGCGTTGGCCACGTTCTCCTGCCGTTCCGCGGCCCCCAGGCCAAATTGGGGTAGGGTGGCCCGCTGCCGCCGTAACCCGTTTGCCTGCAAAGGCAGCCCCGTTTGCCGACAAAAGGCAGCGGCAATTAGGGCCGCTTGGTTGAACCCCCGCTGGCGCTGTTTTGCTTCATGGAGGGGAATGGGCACGACCCAGGGCGGTTGCCGTGTGGGGATGGGATGTTGCTGCCACCATTCCCCCAGGGCACGCCCTAGGGGGTCGGCCACGGTACGGTGACCGTCATATTTGAGGGCGGCGATCGCCCCCTTCAGCGGTCGTTCATAGCGCCCCCAACTCAACACCGTCAGGGCGTCTGCTTCGAGGGTGGCGGGGGTGGCGGTGTGGCAAGCCTGGATCTGTCGCCAACAACTGTCACAAAAGGGCTGGGCCGGACTGCGATCGCAGAGGGGGCAGCGGGCGGCTAACCACAGTTGACTCAAGGCAGCGGTAGCTTGGGACCACATGGCAGGTGTACAGCGGGTAAAGCGGTCAGAATGGACCTGGTGACGACAGGTCTAGGGCTCAGGAATCCCCTCGCAAAACCACGAGCATTACGGGGCGAGAGATTCTATGATTAAGGTGTTCTCCGGCAATAGCACGATCGCGGCGCGTAGGATTGTCTCCTGTTTTGCGTCTTCTTCCATAAACACCCTCCTTTCAAAGTTTTTTGAATTTCCGCTTTAAACGCACTGATCGGGTTTGTGAACCTATCCCTCTGTTCTGAACTGGGTGGCATGCCTCAGTTCCTTAGAACAGAGACCCTACCGTTTCCTGATGCATCCCTGGCAACCAGTCCCCAGGCATCCCCAGCCCCTCAGGCACACGACTGTTGGGGACCAGGGCGGGGCAGTTCGCCACCAGGACGCGGGTCATGGATAGGCCAACCTGAAGGCAGCTAACACTTTCCTCGCACCTATTAACCGACTGGACCAGAAGGGCAACGCCTCCCGGTATTTTTCTGTACCTGGGTGTCTGGGAGTTGCCCCCTAGGGCGGCAATTCCGTTGGAGGTCAGGGACCTTAAGGTCCCTACAGGGTTCTGTATGCCGGAATCCTCAACAACAACGTCCCATTGCTCAGGCATGGCTATACAGGGATGCCGCCCCATAGGGACTGGCCCTTCTCGTCCACGGGATGAAGCCCAAAACCTGCGCCCGCCAAGCTCTTCGTCATGCATTGATGACGTGCCCCTGGGTGCGATCGAGCCATGGTGCCATTTGTTTCTCTGCACAATCTGTCGGACCTGACCATCGCCGATGTCGGTGAATTGGCTTGGGAATTGGCCCAGTTGCAACAATTGGGTCATGCCGTCGTGCCCAGCGGCGTGATTGTGGCTTCGGTTTTGGAACAGAGCCTCTCCACCCTGGTCAGTCGAGAACCTCTGTTGGCGGACTGGCCCCAAATGTTGGGGCAAACGGACCTGGCGGAGGCGGGGTCCCTGACGCGGCTGCTGCAACGGCTGAAACAGGCCCTCCTGATGGCCCATCTCGATCTGCCCTGGGACGCGATGGCGGGGGTGCTGCACGCACCTGTGATGCGCCTTCAACCCTCCTTGTGGTTGCCGGGGTTGGGGACAGCGCCCCTGACCCACCTGCTGGGGGAGGTGCTGTGTTGGGGGGATGAGCAGAGCGTGGCCCAGGGCCTAAAGCTGCTGTGGGGGCGGTTATTCAGCGCCCACAGTTGGACCTATTGGCAGCGATCACCGCGATCGCCCCAGGGGTTACGGATGGCGATTGTGGTGCAGCCCCTCAGCCCCCAACGGGTGACTGGGGTGCTGCGGCTGCATCCCCACCAGGTGCAGGTGCAAGCGGTGCAGGGCTGTCTGCAAGGCTTAACCACAACGGTGCCCGATCGCTACCAAGGCCAGTACCCCATTCCCCTTGAAGGGTGGCAGCGGGGCGGCCAAGAATGGGTTTATCAACCCGCTGCGGGTGCCCATCAATCCCCCCAGCCCAGGGAATACCTGATCACCCACCCCGCCCTGGGCACCGCGTTGGATGTGCTAAAAATCGCTCCCCTGCGTGCCCTCACCGCCCGCCTGCGCCAGGCCCTTAGCCCCCGCTACCCCACTTGGCATGTGGAATGGCAGGCGGGTTTGGACAGCGGCCCATTCCAGATAACCCAGAGTCTGCCGTGGCCCCTGGTGCCCCTCACCCGTGCCGCCGCTGTCCCAGGCCCACCGCATCCCCAGCGCTGGTTGGGGCGGGGGGCGGCCCCAGGGCA
>JAQCHG010000092.1 GCA_027619675.1 Cyanobacteriota bacterium | reverse complement strand
TGACCTCAACAATATTGAACTCTGCAACGCCGACCTCAGCGGGGCCGACCTCAGCGGCACCGACCTGATCAACGCCAATCTCAATGGGGCCAACCTCAGCGGCGCGAACCTCAGCGGCACCGACCTGATCAACGCTAATCTCAACGGCACGGACCTCCATGGAGCGAACCTGAGGTATGCCAACCTCAGCGGCAGCGACCTCAGATACGCCAACCTCAGCAGAGCCGACCTTAGACATGCCAACCTCAGTGGGGCCAACCTCAACTGCGCCCTCTTAACCGATGCCAACCTCAGCGATGCCAACCTCAGCGGGGCCTTGCTGTTTTTCATCAATTCACGGGAAGCCCTCAACCTAGAACCGCTGCAACTAGAGGCGCAACCGTCACCGTTTCTCTGTCATGTGGCCCTGCCGTCCTACGCCCACCAGCGGGAGGTGGATCCCAACCGAGATTGCCATCGCATGCCGCAGCTCTTGAGCGATCGCTACCACATCTCCCTTGAAGAAGCCCAGGGCATCGTCAACGAAGCCCAACAGCACCGCTGGGACTAACCCACCACAGACGCCGAGGCAACCTGGGGCAGCATCAGGGTCGTGGTGTTATCAATGGGACGGTAGCAGCCCTGGGCATCCACCGCTCCAAAGGCCCTGAAATGCCGCTGGATAGATTCCGGCCAGTGGGCCTCATCAAAGCGGCCATCCCCCGCCGCAATGGTGGCCCAAAAGTCTTTCAACATCGGGGCATAGCGACTGGCCTCAGGGGCAGGCAGATTGAACGGGGGCAGGCTCAACAGGCGCGTCATAAAAGGGATGGCGCGATTGCGCATCCAGTCCAAAGACGCTCCCTGCAAATCGGGCCAGTCTGGCACCGCCTGCACCCGATGGCTCTCGATCTGCACCTGCACCTGATCCGCCATCGGCGTCACCGTCACCACCCGATAGGGGTGGGGATAACTCACCAACGATCCCGTCGTCACCTCCCACAGACTCCCCTGCTGGGCCACATCCTGCACATGCAGGTGCCCCGTCAGCAGCAGCGGCACCGCCTGCAATTGGTCTCGCAATGCCTGCCGATTGCGGATGCTATAGCGCTGCCCCAGGGGGTGACGATGCTGCCCCGGCAAGTGATCCAGCAAATTGTGGTGGATCATGGCCAGGGTTAGGCCATCCCACGGCTCCGCCAGGGTGTCCCTCAGCCACCCCAACTGGGCCTCATCCACCCAGCCGTAGGGCAACTGTGCCCCCGCCCCATCAAAAGCAATGGAATTGAGCCCCAGCAACCGTACCCCCGGCCCCACCTCCCGGCAGTAGTAGGGTTGGGTCGCCCCGCCATAGCCAAAGTCTGCATAGAGGGTAGGGAATTCCCCTAAGCCAACGGTGCGATCGTCCCCCGCTGGGGTGATGATGTCGTGGTTTCCCGGCACCACATAGGCGGGGAAGGGTAGCGATCGCAGGCGCTGCGCTAGCCACTGGTGATTTTCCCGCTCCCCATGCTGGGTCAAGTCCCCCGGCAGCAGCAAAAAGTCCAGGTCCGCCGTAGCCAACGTCGCCAAAATCTCCTCCAGGGCGGCAATGCTCACCTCCACTAAATGAAAGCGATTGGGCACGTCATAGACGGTGTGGGGCAGGGTGACGTGGGGATCACTGATGATGGCAAATCGAAACGGTTGCACGGGCGTCTCCTGGGCCGAATAGTCTGTCAATGGCTGATAGGACTGACGCAATCACGCTGATGAACCAGGGGCTGAAGCCCCTTGTCCCAACGGAACACTGAGAGTTCGGGAGCATTTTGCACAACCGCTCTCTGAAATTGTGCGTCTAGGGCAGTTGGGTGCCGCGCTAGTGGATCATTTGACCGGAATATCGCCATTCCCGGAACGCTTCTGAACCTTGATTCACATTGATTAGAGGCGATAGGGAATGGCCATAAGCATGGCAAGCGACCCACTAGAACTGATTCAAGAAGCGCAGATCACTGCTGTAGAGACGGCGAATGTCGTCAATTTCATGCTGCACCATGGCCAAACGCTCTACCCCCAGACCAGCGGCAAACCCGGTGTACACTTCGGGGTCGTAACCCACCGCCTTCAGCACATTGGGGTCGATCATGCCGCAGCCCAGCACCTCTAGCCAACGGCCCTGCCATTCCACATCCACCTCCGCCGAGGGCTCAGTAAAGGGGAAGAAACTGGGGCGAAACCGGATGGGGATCTCCCCAAACAGCTCATCAATGAAGGCGCGGATGGTGCCCCGCAGATCGGTGAAGGTGATGCCCTTGTCCACCGCGAAGAATTCGATTTGGTGAAATACAGCAGCATGGGTGGCATCCACCGTGTCGCGACGGTAGCAACGCCCCGTGGCCAACACCCGCAGGGGGGGCTCATGGTTTTGCATGTAGCGGATTTGAATGTTGGAGGTGTGGGTCCGCATCAAATCCCCGTTGGGCAGATACAGGGTGTCCTGCATGTCCCGCGCCGGGTGGTCGGGCAAAAAGTTCAGGGCCTCGAAGTTGTAATAGTCAGACTCCACCTCTGGCCCACTGGCCACGGTGTAGCCCAGCCCCACAAAGATGTCGGTAATTTGATCGATGATGCTGTTGATGGGGTGGATGCGCCCCTGGGGTCGATACACCCCCGGCATGGTCACATCCAGGGTTTCCGCTGCCAATTGGGCATTGATTTGGGCGGATTGCAGGGCCGTCTTGCGATTGTCCAGGGCATCCTGCAGGGCGGTTTTCACCGTATTGGCCAAGGCCCCAATGCGGGGGCGGTCCTCCGCTGGCAATTGGCCCATACCCCCCAGTACCTTAGACACCTGCCCTTTTTTACCCAGGTAGGCCACCCGCAGTTGCTCTAGGGCATCGAGGGTGTCGGCGGCGGCGATCGCGGCGATCGCGCCCGTTTGCAGGGTGGTTAAATCGTGTTCCAGGCTAATCAGCGGGGAGGGGGTCATGGCCAACGGATTCCGCAAGAAACGTAAAGATGTCTAAAAATGGGCACTCTCCCCAGTGTATGGGGTGACTGACGCCTTCGGGCAGCGATCGCGGCATTTCCGGGCCACAACCACCCCACTATCTTTAGATATGAAACTACTCATTAGTAACGATGACGGCGTCTTTGCCCCCGGCATTCGCGCCTTGGCCGACACCCTGGCCCAAGTCGGCCACCAGGTGACGGTGGTCTGCCCCGATCGCGAGCGATCGGCCACGGGCCACGGCCTCACCCTCCACAAACCGATTCGGGTCGAACCGATTACGGGCCTATTCCATAGCGACATTGAAGCCTGGGCCTGCTCCGGCACCCCCTCCGACTGCGTTAAGTTGGCCCTCGGGGCACTGCTCGACACCCCACCAGACATGGTGCTCTCCGGCATTAACCAAGGGGCCAACCTGGGCACCGATGTGCTCTACTCCGGCACCGTATCCGCCGCCATGGAGGGGGTAATCGAGGGCATTCCCTCCATCGCCTTTAGCTTGACCAGCTTTAAATGGCGCGACTTTCAACCAGCGACTACCGTGGCCATATCGCTGTTGAAAAGCCTGATGGTGGCCCCTTTAGACCACCCCATGCTGCTGAACGTGAATGTGCCAGCGGTGCCAGCGTCGGAGATTCAAGGCATGGTGCTGGCCCGCCAGGGGATTCGCCGCTATGTCGATCTGTTTGAAAAACGCACCGATCCGCGCGGCAAAACCTACTATTGGCTAGCAGGAGAAGTGTTAGAAGAGGTGGAGGACATTCCAGAAGGCTACGAAGCCCTAGCCCATAGGCTGCAACAACTCCCTGGCTTTGCTGACCTCGGGGCGGTGCCCAGCGATGTGCAGGCGATTCGCCACCCTTACGTCACCATCACCCCCCTCCACTACAACCTCACCTCCCTGCTGGGACTGCATCATCTACAACAGCGCCAAGCCCAAGGGCAGTCCATTCTCGATTTATCCTGACCCCTGCCCTCAGGGGGGAAAACCTAAGGAGACTCCTAACGCTAGATGCAGCCACCGTTTTGACCAAATCCTTATCGATAAAGAGATTTTGTAAAGATTTGCCGCAGCCTTTCTATCCAGATATATGCTTGGTCAAAGCCTTGGACGGGCGATCCCGACAAATTTTCCATAAGATGAAAGGGAATACCCGAAGACAGTGGGGTCTCTTCCACAGCGATTTGTCAATCTTCGACGCGACTACCCATGTCTGACACACAGAACCAGTTTCTGATTCGCTTCTGGGGCGTGAGGGGCAGCATTGCATGTCCAGGGCCAAATACCGTGCGCTACGGCGGTAACACCTCCTGTGTGGAGATGCGGGTAGGGGGCCATCTGCTGATCTTCGACGGGGGCACCGGGCTGCGGGTGCTAGGCACTAAGCTGCTCTCCGAAATGCCGCTCCGGGCCAACATGTTTTTCACCCATTCCCACTGGGATCACATCCAGGGCTTCCCCTTCTTTGTGCCTGCCTTTGTGCCTGGGAACCGTTTCGATATTTACGGGGCGATCGCCCCCAATGGCTCCACCATTGAGCAGCGGTTAAACGACCAAATGCTGCACCCCAACTTCCCGGTACCCCTGCAAATCATGGGAGCAGACCTCAAGTTCCGAGACATTGAGGTGGGGGAAGCGGTGGAAATCGACGACATCAAAGTCGAAAATGCCCTGCTCAACCACCCCGGCGAAGCGGTGGGCTACCGGATCAACTGGCAAGGGCGGGCTGCCGCCTATGTCACCGACACCGAGCACTACCCCGATCGGCTGGATGAAAATGTCCTGTGGCTGGCGCGGGATGCTGATGTCATGATCTACGACGCCACCTACACCGACGAAGAGTATCACCACGACAAAACCAGCAAAGTAGGCTGGGGTCATTCCACCTGGCAGGAAGCGGTGAAGGTCGCCAAAGCTGCCAATGTGAAGCAGTTGATTATCTTCCACCATGACCCCCTCCACAACGATGAGTTCATGGATGAGGTGGCGAAAAATACCCTAGAAGCCTTCCCCAACAGCAGCATTGCCCAAGAGGGCATGGTGATTGATTTGATGGGAGCCGCTAGTGAACCGATGGTGCAGGTCTAGGCCCTCCCAATTAGCCGTCTGCTGGCACCGACTATCCAGGCACTGATGGGGATCGGGTTCTTGCCAAACCAAAGCCCCACCCATGCAAAACTGCGGATTACCCGTCTAATTTCCCATGGGCGGCATGTGGCCCATGGCGCGATCGCGATCAGGATTCCATGCCTCCCCATCGTCGAGCCGCATTGGTCCCTCGTCGATGATGTAGCGCCGACAAGGCCACCCCCAGATGGCAGACGCGGGCGCGGTCAGATCTGCCCACCAGGGCGTTCCCCCCTAATGGATGCCGCGCCCTAGAAAGCAGTGGCGTTTGTGTGTCAGAGTGTAAACCGTGTGGGTCACATCTTCTCTTTCAACGGTTCAGGTGCCAACGGTGGTGGCGTTGGGCAACTTTGATGGGGTGCATCGCGGCCATCAACAGGTGATTGCGCCCATTCTCCCTGGCCCTGCTGCGGATTGCCCCCCAACAGCGGTCCCCCTAACCGCCCCCCCCAGCGTGTGGGGATACAGCGATCGCTGTCCCTTGCTCCTCGACGCCTGCGAGTTTAGCGATCCCCTATCGGCGGTCCCCCCGATGCAGCCGGGTCCCATTCCCACGGTCGTCACCTTTTACCCCCACCCCAAAGAATTTTTCTCTGGACAACCCCGCCCTTGGCTTACCCCGTTGGAGGAAAAAGCCGCCGTGCTGCGCTCCCATGGGGTTCAGCAATTGGTGTTGCTGCCCTTCAACCGTGAACTGGCCGCCCTCACCCCCCAAGCCTTTGTGGATCATGTGCTGATCCAGCGGCTCCAAGCCCAGCACATTAGCGTGGGGGCCGATTTTCACTTTGGCCAAGGACGCTCAGGTACCGCCCCGCTGCTGCAAACCCTGGCCCAAGCCCAGGGCACCCAGGTCACGGTGGTGGCTTTGGCCCAGGCGGGGGGCGATCGCATCAGCAGTTCTCGCATCCGCACCGCACTGCAACAGGGGGACCTGCTCACCACTCGCCACCTGCTGGGCCGCCCTTACACCCTGACAGGCCGGGTGGTGCAAGGGCAGCAATTGGGTCGTCAGTTGGGCTTTCCCACCGCCAACCTGAAGCTAGCGGCGGATAAATATTTACCCCGCACCGGGGTCTATGGGGTCTGGGTCTACGGTTTACCGGGGCAGCCCCCCCAGACCCCTTGGGCTGGGGTGATGAACCTGGGCCACCGCCCCACGGTGGCGGGGCAGACCCAGACCCTAGAGGTGCACCTTTTGCACTGGCAGGGGGATCTCTATGGCCAGACCCTCACCGTCGCCCTGGAGATATTTCTGCGGCCTGAGCAGCGGTTTCCGTCCCTAGATCACCTCAAGGACCAGATTCAGGCGGATTGCCGGACCGCCGCCACCGCTCTAGGAGTGGCCGATCGCGCTCAGGTGAGGGCATGATAACCCCAGAACTGGGGAATCTCATGGGCGATCGCGTTGAGCAACTGATCCAAAACCTGAACAAGGCGATCGTGGGCAAAGAAGCCGCCATTCGCCTAGTGCTGACGGCCCTCTTTTCCGGTGGCCATGCCCTGCTGGAGGATGTGCCGGGGGTGGGCAAAACCCTGCTGGCCAAATCCCTAGCCCGCTGCATTGACGGCAGCTTTCAACGCATCCAATGCACCCCAGACCTGCTGCCCAGTGACATCACCGGCACCA
>JAQCHG010000091.1 GCA_027619675.1 Cyanobacteriota bacterium | reverse complement strand
TCAATGGTCCCTTTGTGGTGGAAAACGGCAGTGCAGTGTTCATCCCTCGGGAGGGTTGCCCCTTTGCGCTGCCCGCAGGGGAAGATGAAGGCCCTTATCGGGTGTTGCAGTTGGGGGTGGCCTACGTCATGGTAAGGGCGGCCCTGAAGGCGATCGCCCAAGAGATTGGTCGTCCCCTCAAGGGGTTTGGCGATTTGTCTGTGGAACAGGTGCAGCAGTTAACTGGGTTGTCGCCAGGGGATGCCAAGCAGGCCAAGATGCGGGCGTTTACCGAGCCCTTCATGACCCCCAAGAATGTGGAGGCTGACCAGTTGACGGCGGCGGTGGAGGACATGGGCTTTCGGGTGGTGGTGGGCGATCGCTTTTCCCACCTGATTGGCCCTGAAGCGGGTAAAGGGGTTGCCGTCCGTCACCTAGCGGCCCTCTACAGCAGCTTACTGGGGGCAGGGGAAGCCCTGGTGACGGTGGGATTGGGCAACAGCCCCAATGACCTCGCCATGCTGGAGAACACTGACATCGCCATCGTGCTGCCGGGGGCAGCGGGTCCCCATCCCCGGCTGGGCGATCGCGGTTGGCGCATTGCCCCCGCCCCCGCCCCCGCCGGGTGGGCGGCTGCCGTGGAAGCTGTCCTGGCGGAGTTTGCTCACCCCTAGGGTTGGGTGGACCCTAGCCAACCAGCATCCGCACTACGGGGATCACCCCCCCCGCTGCGGGAACCTTGGGGTGGAAACCTTGCCGTGGTAAAACGGTGTCTACAGGTTTGCTTAAGAAACTCAAAAAACCGTTATGTTGACCTTTATTCGCCACCGGGACACCTTCGCGGGCATTGTCACCGCCGTTGTGGGGGTGCTGGTGGGGCTACCGTTTACGATCCTGCATCCGGCGGTGCCCTTTACCGTGGTCTTGGTGACGTTTGGCATCGTCATGGGGTTGCGTCGCCCCCTGCGATTGCCGAAATATCCCACCGCCTATCTGGCGGGTTGTTTGGCGGCTCTGGTGCTGCTGCTGCCCATTGGTTTTACGGTCAAAGTGGCGGAGCGGGGCTTTGATGATGGCCCCTTCTATGGCCAGGTGTACACCGATGGGGTGACGGGGCTAGAGGCCAGCGATCGCGTCCCCTACCGGGGAGGAGACCTGGCCATTTACAACCGCAATAACCGCGTCCCTCCCATCTTGGCCTATGAGGTGGACGGGGACCTGCGGTGGGCAGTTGCGCTGGATGTGAGCCAAACCGAGAATTACGCCGACTATCAACTGGTGAATGTGAGTGAGCCCCAGTTGGTGTATGGCATTTTGCGCGATCGCCTAGATTTTTTAGGGAATTGGACCTTTGGTCAAGAGCGGGGTCGCGCCTATCTCTGGAAATGGGGCGGCTTTCACCGTTTCTACCTGAGTTGGTAGGGCAATGAATAGTTCGTACGGATAATCCGGACTCTGCTCCCCTGTCCCCCACGCCCCATCTCCCGAAAACAATTGGAGAACTGGCCCTAAGCGCTCTAGGCCACAGACTCGGCAAGGTTGTCCAGGGCTACCTCTTCCATCCGGATCACGTCCTGGCGGGGGTTGGCGTGGGTAACCCGCACTTGAAACTGTTCCCCCAGTTCCATGTCTCGGTCGAGGCGCACCCCCAGTTCTAGGCCCAATTCCTCTAACAGCACTAACCCGATGCGATCGCTTTCCCGCAGCCACCGCAGCAACATGGCATGCCACACCTGATCCGGTCGCCGCCGTAGGTATTCCAACGCCCAATAGCGCTTGGTTTGGCGTTCCACCAGTACCGCTTCATAGGCGGCGGTGCTAGCCCCCTGGGTCAGCTCCGTCATTTCCTCAGAGGAGAAGGGCAGCGGATCCCCCCGCAGATGGGCCTTGATCTGGAAGTGGGCCAGCAGATCCGTATAGCGGCGGATGGGAGAGGTGACTTGGCTGTAACCCTCTAGCCCTAGGGTGGCGTGGCGGGCGGGGGTAATGCCCATCTCACTGCGGGGCATACAGCGGCGAATGGCGGAATAGCGCACCAGCCCTGACGGCAGTTGCAGCAACTCTTCGTCGGGGGGCAGTTCCGGCTGGGGTTGGCTGCGGAAGGGAATCGCCAAGCCATGTTCTTGGCCATAGCGGGCGGCTACTTCCCCAGTCAAAATCATCATTTCCGCCACCATCTGGCGGGCGGGGGAATCTTCCAGTAGTTGAATCTGAATGGTGTCTTCTGTGGAGACTTGGATGGAGGACTCGGGCATGTGGATGCTGATGGCCCCTTGGGTGATGCGCCACTGCTGCCGTACCTTGGCCCATTGGGCGATCGCCAACAGTTCGGGCTCCGCCTGAATATTCAGGTCCAGCATTTCGTCCACATCCTCATAGGTGAGGCGATAGGTGGGCCGAATTTGGCTGGGGGCAATGCGATAGGACTCGATATCCCCCGCTGCCGATAACACCACCCCAAAACTGAGGGCACAACAGTTAGCCCCTTGCACCAAGCTCATGGGGCCAGCGGCCAACTCAATGGGGAACATGGGGATTGCCCCCGTGGGCAAGTACACCGTCGTACTGCGACGGCGGGCGTCTAAGTCGAGATCATCCCCCGGCAAAACCCAGCGGGTGGGGTCGGCAATGTGAATCCAGAGTTGCTGACGGCCATCCGTCAAGGTTTCTACACTGAGGCCGTCGTCGATCTCACGGGTGCTTTCGTCGTCTACGGTGTAGACCTTCAGGTGGGTCAGATCCAGCCGTTGAGGATCGGGATCGGGGGGCGGATTTTGCAGGCGATGTTGCGCCATGGCAAAGGCGGCCTCGGTGAACTGGGTGGGAATCTGGCTACGGCGCAGGGCCAGATTTTCATGGACGCCCCATAACTTCAAGTCAACCAGCAGTTGAAAGGCATCGCTGGGGGTGGTGGCGCGGTGGAGGGCGGTCAACACCTCCCCAGCGGCCTGACGCTGACTGGCCTCTTCTCCCAGCAGGGCATACTTTTCAACGATTTCTAGGCGGGGGCGATCGCTTTTGTGCCATTCTAACGACTCTCCCGCTAGCACCTGGTTCGCCCGCGCCAAAAAGCCCGCCCACTCCTGCTGGCGCTGGGCTTCCTTCTCCATCTGGTGACGCAGTTCCTCCACCTGGGCGGTGGACCGGGGCTCGTAGCGATCGCCCTTCTGCTTGAAATAAATCTTGTCGTCGCTTAGCAGCCGATGGGCCGCATAGCAAAAAGTCGGCTGAGTATCAGAAAACAGTAGCCGGGCCAAGGCGGTGGCGTTGGTGGCCTCCCCTTCTTCATTCAACAACTCCCACGCCACCTGAAGGCTGTCGGGGTCGATGTAGGTTTCGGCTTCTGTCCTAAACCCTGACAGCGCTTCCGCTGCCAGGGTCGAGTCCGAGATCTGAAAGGTGATATCGCGGGGGTGGAGAGTGTGGGACTGTCCCCGCTCATCCACCACCACCCAGTTTTTCTTGCCTTCGGGGCGCTCAAGAACCCCTAGTCGAGGGGTGCCCTGCACGCGAAACTCGACCAGTGCTCCTTTTTCCAAGGCTCTGCGCCCCCCGATCCACTAACGGCTTGTTGCTACAACAGTACTGCCCAGCGCCCCCATCATCCCCCACCGGGGATATGTATCTGACGGGTGGCAGGGCAGCGTCCACTGGCGTCTTTCAGGATATCCAACCCTGGCGGCATCGGCAGGGCTTAGCCTTCGCTGTTGACATAGGGCAGCAGGGCAATCACCCGCGCCCGCTTAATGGCGGTGGTGAGGTGGCGCTGTTGCTGAGCCGTCAAGCCGGTGATCCGACGGGGAAGAATTTTGCCCCGCTCGGTGATGAACTTACGCAGCAGATCCACATCTTTGTAGTCGATCTTCTCTTCGGGCTTGATGGGGGAAACGCGGCGACGGAAATAGGCCATGACAATCCTCAATGACAGTGAGCGTAACGATGAAAAACCAACGGAATCTAAAAGCAGCCGCCAGCAGGGCTACTTGATCTCTTTATGCACGGTGTGCTTGTTGCAGTGGGTGCAGAACTTTTTCAGTTCCATGCGTCCCGTCGTGTTGCGACGGTTCTTTTGGGTGGTGTAGCGAGAAACGCCGGGGGAGCGCTTGTTGAGGTTAGTACGACACTCCGTACATTCCAGCGTAATGACAATGCGAACGCCTTTAGCCATGACCGTAAGACCAGCTTTGGATAATTAGAGACACAATCTCCTATTTTTCCACAGTAGATAGGGTTTGTGCAAATCCTGTGGTTAGATGCGTGGGGTTAAGGGGCTTCCTTCTGTTCGACACCGAAGCCCGCCAACACCAGGGTGTCAAGGGGCTGCCCCTCAGGGGGACGCCGGTAGTTCAAAATCCGCCGCACCCGCAGTTGGGGGTTAACCAGGGTAATGGAGTCTACGGAAACCACACGGGTATAGCGGGTGGTCATGAGCAGCTCACGGGTGGCCGGGGTATAGCGAAACTGGGCCACGATGGGCACATCTTCTTCGTAGGCGCGATCGCGCAAATAATCCCCCACCAGCACGCCATCCTGCTGGGCCTGGGGCACAAACAGCATCCGTAACTCCTGGCTCACCGTTTCCCCCGTCTCTGACACGGTGTGGAACCCGAGGCGAAACCCCGGTAGATCCTCCACCAAGGGGGGAATGGCGTATTGGTTGTCCTGTAGCACCTTGTGCTTGAGGTCTAGGGGAATAGCCGCCACCTGGAATTCTGTTCGCGATCGCTCAATTTCCCCCTGGGGCACGTAATGGTAGGTCCGCTCCGATACCCAACCGCCCACACAGCAGTCAAAAAAGTGGTGAAAGTCCTCGATATCCATTCCGTCCCTACCCTCAGTCCGGAGCCATCGGCCCGCTATGGGGCCAGACTTCTAGTCTAAGGGCAAAGCCCTTGGGGAAATTGGTGGGTATAAATGCTGACAGTTTTCCCCAGGCGGAGTGATTAAAAGTGAGGCTGCAAGCGAGCCATGTTCCTTGGGGTGGGGGGACCCGCAGGTTCCCCCTGTTGTCAGCCCCAGGGCACCCTCGCTAGCATGGCTCTACAGTTACAAAACTTTATGTTTTGACTGGGGCGTCCCCATAGACGGGTTTCGGTTTCCGTCGGGGTGTCATGCCATCAACTGGTTTGACTGACTGGTTTAACTGGTTTCGGTTGTCTTAACTCAATTTGGCCTAAGCCTATGCCCTATTCCTTAGATGCCGCTCGCATTTTGGCGGAACCCCTGGTTACCGCTTTTTTCCGCAACTGTGAGGGCGATTGGCGCTCAGAGCGGCGCTACTACACCCTGCAAAGCGGGGAAGCGGAGGAAGTCGTCAGCCATATCCACATTGAATTTTTGGAGCCGGGCAGCGAGGCGTTGCAGCATTTGGCCGATCTCCATCACTTGCCCCCGTGCACCCCCTTGATCTGCGGCACCCAGGTGGCTTGGGAAAGTAACTATGTCCGCACCAACCGTAAACCCGTGAAGGGGTCAACCCTGTTTGGGGTGATGGGCTCGGTGCTCTATCGCGATCGCGGTTTCGCCACCAGTAAGCCGGTGACCGCTAACTTCCACTTCCGCGATCCTCGCACCATGGTGCTAAAGACCGCCTACAACGGCTCTAGCTTCGAGGAGGAAATCCGGTTAATTGGCGATCGCACCCGCACCCGTCAGACCATCATTTCCCGCGCTGGCGAAGAGTTGGTGATTGGTCAATACCTAGAGCAACGCTGCTAGGTGTTGAGGGCTGGGGGGCAGGAGGCAAGCGCTAGCAGGCTAGGGAACGGTGAAGCCAGGGAGTCAAGGAGACTGTGGGTTCCCCCGCAGCGTTCTGGGATGACTCAAGCAGTGCTGGGGATCGTCCTTGGGGAGGGGAGACCGTACAATGGCATCCATCCGACCCACTGGATTTGGTGCGTTTTTGATCCCCAGCCATGACCCACTCCGCTGACATTGCCACCCTGGCCCGTTGGATGGCCTCCGACTTTAGCAATCGGGAGCAGGCCATTGAAAATCCGCCCCTGTATGCCCATATTCGCGTCTGTATGCGTCCCCTCCCCTACGACCTACTATCGGGGGTCAGCCTTTATCTAGAACAAGCCTACGACTTTGCCCTCCAGCAACCCTACCGGGCTCGGGTACTGAAGCTGATCACCGTGGGGGACCACATCCAAATTGAGAATTATCTGATTCAGGACGAAAAGCAGTTCTACGGGGCAGCCCGCGATCGCGATCGCTTAGGCCAGATCACCGCCGATCACTTGGCTAGGATGCCGGGCTGCAACATGATCGTCACCTGGACGGGCAGTAGCTTTCGGGGCAAGGTGGAGCCGGGTAAGGCGTGCTTGGTGGAGCGCAAAGGCAAATCCACCTACCTAGACAGCGAGTTTGAGATCGACGGCCAACGGTTTACCAGTTGGGATCGGGGACGAGACCCCCATACGGATGAACACATCTGGGGTTCCTTAGCGGGGCCTTTCGAGTTTGCCCGCACCGCCAGCTACGGCCATGAGGTCAGCCTCCCCTAAGGCCAATGGGCCAGCCGTGGTAAACCCCTAAGGGGGCTTCAGCCTTGGGCATCCAGGAACGGCTTACAGTAGCGGGCGTGGCCATGCTGCCTGCCCTGCATTGATGTCATCAGCCCCCTGCCAGAGACATGGCAGGGGGCTGTTTGTTTGGATCGATGGCCGCCTACCCCCGAGGCCCTCCCGCTTGCCCTGGGAAAATAGCGAGGCTGGTGGGCTAACGGCGCGATCGCCCCGCCGCAATACCTAGGCGGTAGTTCCA
>JAQCHG010000090.1 GCA_027619675.1 Cyanobacteriota bacterium | reverse complement strand
AGCTGGGGAGCATGGGAGATGCCTGTCCTGAGCGAAGTCGAAGGAGGAAGCCAGAAGGTAGGGTTATTCGCGCCAAGCTCAACTAGGGCGTTTCCAGGGGCGAATTAGGATCCTTGCAACAGGACTTACGGTTAGGGTGACCCCTGCGATCGCCCCATGGCGTTTCCCGCCCCGGTCATTCCGCAAAGGTGGGGGTGGTCGCCAATAGGGTTTGGATGGTGTCTGCCAGTTGCTTCAACCGCACGGGTTTGCTGAGGTATTCGTTGGCCCCGGCCCCTAAGCAGCGATCGCGATCTTCCGGCATAGCCAGGGCGGTGAGGGCAATGATGGGGATGGCAGCCAAGGCGGCCTCTTGGCGAATGGCGCGGATCGCCTCCAGACCATCCATATCTGGCATTTGAATATCCATCAAAATCAGATCGGGGCGGTGTTGGCGGGTGAGGGCGATCGCCGTCAGCCCGTCATTGGCCAACAGCATGTGATAGCCCTTGGCGGTGAGATAGTCCACCAAGGTATCGATGTTGTCGGGGTTGTCCTCCGCCAGCAGTAGGGTAAAGGCGGTGGGCGGCGGGGCCGACGGCAGCACCCCCGTGAAAAACTCCGTTTGACAATGGCGGGGCGCATCGCTGGGGGGCAGCAGGGCACCGGGCAGGGTCAGGGTAAAACAACTGCCCTGGCCCACTTCGCTGGTCACCGTCACCGTGCCGCCGTGGCCCTCCACAATTTGCTTCACTAGGGTCAAGCCCAACCCGGTGCCCTCATAGCGGCGGCTGAGGCTGCTGTCAATCTGCACAAAGGCTTGAAATAGCTTGTCCATATCTTCTGGGGCAATGCCAATGCCCGTGTCGATGATGGACAGATGTAGGGTGGTAGCCTCCGCACCCCCCTTGGCCGCGCTAGCCTCCACCCGCAGGGTGACGGCTCCCCCCTCGGGGGTGAACTTGACGGCATTGCTGAGCAAATTAATCAACACCTGCCGGAAGCGGCGGTTATCGACCCACAGCTCCGCCTGGCGCAGGGGGCGGGGAATCTCGGTGTGCAGCCGAATGCTTTTCTTCTGGGCCAATTGCTTGATGAAGGTGAGGCTGGTGCTGCACAGGGTTTGCAGGGGCACCGCCTCTAGGTGCAGATCCAGCTTGCCCGCCTCAATTTTGGACAGGTCTAAGATGTCGTTGATCAGATCCAACAGATGGCGACCACTGTTTTCGACCGTGGCTAGGGCTTTCCGTTGGCGGGCCGTGAGGGAACCAAACACCTCCTCTTGCAGCCCTTCCGACAGTCCTAAAATTGCGTTCAACGGCGTGCGCAGTTCGTGGCTCATGTTGGCCAAAAACTCATCCTTGAGGCGGGTGGCGCGGGCCAGTTCGGCATTGGTGCGCTGCAGGGCGGCTTCACTGCGCTTGCGTTCGCTGATGTCGCGAATCAGCAAGATCACCTCATCGCGGCCACAGGGGGCCACCCGCACTTCCTCATAGCGCACTTCCCCATCAACGGTGATGGTTTGCTCAAAACTCTGGACCTGCTGGGTGGTCAAGACCGTCTGCAAGGCTTGGCTGTAGTTGGCGGCAATGTCTGGGGGCAGGATTTCTTCGATGGTGTGGCCGATCGCCCGTTCTGGGGGGACGAGGCTGCGGGTGCTACTGGAGGCCATGACATCCAAATACTCCCCCTCCCGATTGAGACGAATCAGCAGGTCGGGGATGGCCAGTAGGGTGCCTCGGGCCTGTTCTTCGCTGCGGCGCAGGGCATTTTGAATGGCTTGGCGATCGCTGATGTTGTTGGAGATGCCGCAGAGGGCGTAGGGTTGGCCCTGGTAGTCCCGCAGCAAAAATTTGTTGGACAAAAAGGTGTGGATGTCGCTGCCCAGGGCGATCGCTTCCTCTACCTGAAGGAACTGTCCCGTAGACCAAACAATGCGATCGTTGGTGGATAGGGGCATCGCCACCCCAGGGGCAAAGAAATCGTCGTTGGTTTTGCCGAGGATATCGGCCTCAGCACAGTTAAAAAAGGTCAAGAATCCCTGGTTGACAAAGGTATAGCGGCCCTCAACGTCCTTGACATAGATAATCGCTGGGGCGTTGTTGAGGATGGCCTGCAATTTGCCTTCGCTGTCCTGCAAGGCGCGGGTACGCTGTTTCACCCGCTGTTCTAGATCTCGGTTGAGCTGTACTAGGGCTTGGGCCGCCTGCTCCCGTTCGATGGCGATCTTGGCCAAGTTGGCCGCCAGGGTCACCACCTCCATTTCTTGGGGATGGGGGGCGCGGCTGGTGTGGTAATAGACGGCAAAGGTGGCCAGCACCTGCCCATCGTTGTTCACCACGGGCACTGACCAACAGGCCCGTAGGCCATGGGGCAACGCTAGGTGCTTGACGGTCTCCCAGAGGGGATCGGTGGCAATGTCGGTGACGACGACGGTTTGGCGACGAAAGGCGGCGGTGCCGCAGGACCCCATCTGATCGCCAATGGGAACCCCTTGGCTGACAACCTGGTTATAGGCGGGGGGCAGATGGGGGGCTACGCCGGGATATAGTTTGCCATCGTCACGCTTGAGCAAAATCGACCCCATGCCCCCTTCCAAGTGGGTTTCGATCGCGTCTATCAGATGGGTCAAAATTGAGGCCAGGGGCCTAGCTTGGGCAATCTGTTCCAAAATCTGAGTTTGCAGGGCGAGTTGAGCCTCCGCCCGTTTTCGTTCCGTGATGTCCAGCAGGGTGCCGGCAATGCGCACCGGCTGCCCCTGGGCATTGCGTTCCACCACTTGGCCGCGATCCAGCACCCAAATCCAATGGTCCTGACGGTGGCGCAGGCGAAATTCACATTCATAACGCGCGGTTTGGCCCCGGAGGTGGCGGTGCAGGGCCTGGGTGATGACCGGCAGATCTTCGGGGTGCATCCGTTGCCGCCACTCTTCTACGTGGATGGGGGCGAGCTCGCCATCTTGGTACCCCAGCATGTCTAGACAGCGGGTATCGACCACCATGGCTCCGGTTTGGTGGTACCAGTCCCAGGTGCCCAGGTTCGATCCGGCGATCGCCAACCGCAGGCGCTCTTGGGTCAGGGCCAACACCTGTTCCGCCTGTCGTCGCTCTTGGCGAATGCGGGCATCCCCCAGTTCTCGCCGCACCGCCTCCGGCAGGCGCACCAGACGATCCTTCATCAAATAGTCGTGGACCCCCGCCCGCATCAATTCCACCGCCCGGTCTTCGCCAATGGTGCCGGAAATCACAATGAAGGGCAGGTGGGACGCATGGGCCTGCACCAGCTTGAGGGCGGTCGGCGCATCGAACTCGGGCATGTGGTAATCAGACAGGACGATATCCCAGGGCTGGCTGGTAAGGGCCGCCGTCAGGTCCACCGCCGTCTCTACCCGTTGCCACTGGGGCTGAAAGCCACCCCGCCGTAAGGCCCGCACCGCGAGGAGCACATCATCTTCTGCATCCTCGACGAATAGCACCCTCAAGGGGGTAAGCGGGTCTTTGGTTGCCCCAGTCATGCTGACCTGATCCATGGCGATCTCGTTATGGGGTTATCCCAGACGATAGTGGTGAGTCTGCTGGCTGCGGCCTGTCCCCTATCTCTGGGCGGCCTAGGCGTCCTGGTTACAAGCCTGGGGGTAGGGGCTCGTTGAGGACGGCCCAATACAGGCCTAATTGCCGCACCGCCTCGCTGAACTGCTCAAAATCAACGGGTTTACGGACGTAGCTATTGGCCCCTTGATCATAGCTATCCACAATATCCCGTTCCTCATTGGATGACGTGAGGATTACCACCGGGAGTCGTCGTGTACGGGGATGGCCCCGCAGTTGCCGCAGCACCTCCAGGCCATCCACCTTGGGCAGTTTGAGGTCGAGTAACACCACACTGGGCAAAGGATCGAGGCTAAACAGCAGATCGAGGGCTTCTTGGCCATTGCGGGCCACCAGGATTTGATTGGCAATGTTGGCCCGCTGTAAGGCCCGCCGCGCTAGAAATTCGTCGTCGGGGTTGTCTTCAACTAACACAATGGAACGTAAAAGTTGAGTCATGACTTCTGGGAGACATTACCGCTGCTAGCGTCTGGAATTGTGAAATGAAACGTTGCCCCTTCCTCCACCGCTGCTTCCGCCCAGATGCGGCCACCGTGGCGGTGGATGGCCCGCTGGACGGTGGCGAGGCCGATGCCAGTACCGGGGAACTCGTGGGTGTTATGGAGCCGTTGAAAGACACCAAAGAGTTTGTCGGCATAGGCCATATCGAAGCCAGCCCCATTGTCTTTCACAAAATAGACGGGCTGGTGATCACTGTTAGTTTGCCCAAACTCAATCTGGGCGTCTGGACGTTTGCTAGTAAATTTCCAGGCATTTTGGACCAGATTATTGATCACCACCCCCATCAGACCGCTGTCGGCGGTGACGATCGCCGTTGGCGCGACCACGACGGTAACCTGTCGCTCGGGTTCAGTGGCCTGGAGTTGGGCAACCTGTTCTTGCACCAGGTGGCTGAGGTTGACCACTCCATAGTTCATGGGCGATCGCGACACCCGCGACAACCGCAGCAAATCGTCAATTAAGGCCCCCATGCGGTTGACGTTGTGCAAAATGCGATCGAAGTAATCGCGGGCATCCCCCTGAAACTGGTCGCCGTAATCTTCGAGGATGGCTTGGCTGAAGCCATTAATGGCCCGTAAAGGAGCCCGCAAATCATGGGAAACCGAGTAGGCAAAGGCTTCTAATTCTTGGTTAGACGCCTGGAGTTGGGCCGTGGTGCGGCGCAATTGGACTTCGGTGCGCTTGCGTTCGGTAATATCCAGCACCGTGCCAATCAACTGCACCAGGTGGCCATCGGCATCCACAATCGGTTCCCCCCGTGCCTGGACATACACTGATTCACCATTGGGGCGGCGCGCCCGCAGTTCAAGATCGTAGGGTTGGGCGGTTTGGATCGCCGTGGCCACCTTCTCCCGGTGAATGATTTGATCTTCGGGGTGGTACAGCGCAATCAGTTCTTCGTAACTCGGTGGCCCCAGGGCGGGATCCAGACCAAAGATGCGATAGACCTCCTCAGACCAGAAAATATCCTCCGTAGCCACATCAAATTCCCAACTGCCCAAACGGCCAATGCGTTGGGCCACCTTCAGGTGGGTGTCGCTTTTACGGGTTTGCATCTCGGCCTGGAGGCGATCGGTCACATCCCGAGCAGCGGCGTAAATTAAATCTCCGTAGGGACGCGAATACCATTCAATGTGGCGATAGCTGCCATCACGGCAGCGGTAGCGGTTGACAAAGGCCAGCACCTCCGATTGGTCTGCTAGCTGGGCCATGGTCGTTAAGGTGTCCGTCACATCGTCGGGATGGACGAAATCTAGAAATCGCTGCCCTTCCAGTTCTGCGACTCCGTAGCCCAAAATGCGCTCCCAGGCCCGATTGACCCGACGAAAATGCCCCTGAAGATCGGCAATGCACAGCAGGTCTAAATCTAGGGTGAAAAATCGCTCTAGTTCTTCCTTGGTGGCCTGGAGTTCTGCCTCTGCCCGTTTGCGCTGGGTGATGTCAATGTGGCACCCCACCATCCGCAATGGGTTGCCCTGGGTGTCCCATTGAATCACCTTACCGGAGCAGATCACCCAGACGGTGGAACCGTCCTTATGGCGGTAGCGTACTTCGTGGTGAAAGGGCACTTGACCCCGGCTGGTCACATGGCGCTTAAATCCAGCTAGAACCCCCGGCAGATCCTCCGGGAAAATCAACCGCTGCCAGGTTTCTGGGCGGTTGGCGAGTTCTGCGTCCTCGTAACCAAACATGCGCTTAAAGCCGGTGCTGAGGTATTCCTCACCAGCGGGGATATCCCAGTCCCAATAGCCCGCCAGCACTATGTCTAAGACGCTTTCTAACAAATGGGCTTCTGCTTGGATGGCATCGGCTTCTTGCTGAACGGTCTGGAGGCGGTGGCGCACACTCAGGTCGGTGACGGTGCCCACATACCCGACGATGGTGCCCTCTAGGTCTCGTTCTGCTAAGGCTTTGCCCAATACCCACACCGTTTCGCTATCCGGTCGTTGCAGGCGATATTCCAGCTCAAAGGGGGTATGGGTGGCCACCGCTTGCTGCCAAGCGGCAAACACCTGGGGGCGATCGTCGGGGTGCAGGGCTGCGGCCCAGCCATCCCCTCGGGCTTGGGCCAAGGTTAACCCGGCCATGTCGCACCAGCAGGGATTGACGTATAGGCATCGCCCTTCAGGGTCGGTGCGAAAAATACCCACCGGCACGGCGGCGGTCAGGGTCGCAAAGCGCGTCTCTAAACTATTCAGCACCTGTTCTGTCTGGTGGGGTAAGGCGCAGTTGAGGCAGGTCTGTAGGGCCTCTAGGCGTAACAACCCCACAACGGACTGATCGGCGGCCACTACGGGGCAATAGGGCGGCGAGTCTAGGGCGGGGTTGAGGTAGGGCTCTAGGGTAGCGAGGGTGAGATCTTGTTCCCCGACTGGGGTGATGGGGACCATGGCGTTGGCGACGGTGAGGTCGTTAAGGGTGGCCCCGGTGGCCAACACATCCACAATGCGATCGCGACTCAGCAAGCCCCACCCCTGGGGACCCCGCACCACCCCACAGTGAGCTCGAATCCGTTGCTGTTGCTGTTGCTGGGGGGGCAGCGATTGAACATTGACGGCCCCTTGCTGCTGTAGTTGGGAGATCGCGGCAGTTAGGGGCAGATCAGGGGCAAAAACTAGCGGATCCGTCACAATTTCGACCCATATATCCCCTAGGCCCCCCAAGGCGACGGTTTTAGTCTTAAAACGTGCCATAACTAATGTTGACTCTCTGTTTTTATCCCCCTTCTAC
>JAQCHG010000089.1 GCA_027619675.1 Cyanobacteriota bacterium | reverse complement strand
CGCCGCCCTCAGCCGCCAGCTCACCACTTTCCACAGCGCCCCCCTAGTCACCACCATCACCCAGCAGATCCAAGAGTGGAAGCAGTTTCACCCCCACATTCACTCCCCCCATCAGTGTCCCGTAGTGGGCGATCGCGCAGCCCTGCAAGCAGTCCTCCCCCCCAACAGCGGTCGGCTATTGACCTGGATGGATGGCCAAACCTCCCTGCAACAGATCGCCCGCTACCTCAACCGGGATGTAGGCACCGTGGCCAAAGGCATCTATCCCTATGTTCGCCAGGGGTTGATTCAATTTCCCCACCCCCCCAGTCCCGCCCTGCCAGATGCAGAACTTGAGGCCTGGTCCGAAGCTCGTGTTCCCCGAGTGGTCTGTGTAGATGATGGCCTCACGGTGCGCGAAACCGTCGAGCAAATTTTGGATCAGCACGGTTACGAGGCCACCTCCATCGGCAACCCACTCCGGGCCTTGAGTCTCCTCTTCCAACTCAAGCCAGATTTGATCCTGTGTGATATTGCCATGCCAGAGCTAGAGGGCTATCAACTCTGTGCCATGCTGCGTCAATCCACCGCCTTCCGCCAAACCCCCATCGTTATGCTGACGGGTAAAGACGGCTTTATCGATCGCGTCAAAGCCCGCATGGCCGGAGCCACCGACTACCTCACCAAGCCCTTTGGAGCCCAAGAACTCCTGACCCTGGTCGAAAAGTACGTGGGTCTGGGGAATCCCCAACGTCCCCAACCCGACAACCTATTGGCCGAAGCCATTCAAGACGACCTAGAACTAGGCGTGGCAGGCTCCATGCCCCCCTTATCCCCCTAGCCGCTACCGACATCGGATTCCTGTGGACAATCCAGCAGTCCTCGTCGGAATATTGCGATACCCTGTGCCTATTCCAACGTTGGGTAATGGGATCAGCAACCAGCCATCGCTGCCCCCTTTATCTGGTGACAGTCCCCATCGACATCGGTGTCTTCCCCCAACCTGGTTCGCCGAACATCCCCCTCTTGCTGGCCCCAACATGTCATCCCGAATGCCCCACGGGTAAAGGCCGGAAGCACCGCCACCAGGTAAAGCAATTTGTGGAAACTTTCAGCGTTTCGTTAGTTTGGGGGTACCTTAAGAGTCACAGGATGGCCCTTCCCGGCCATCGCTGCTGTCCTAATCACCTGTCTGAGCCCCTATCTTGAAGCCACCTTCGGGGTAGGAATCAGGGGAGCCTTTTGGCGAGTCGTTAAACACTATGAGTATGGTTTTAGTGGTGGAAGACAGCATCCCCCAGCGGGAAATGATTACTGAACTCTTGCGGGGCAGTGGCTTAGATGTCACTGCCGCCAGCGATGGTTTAGAAGCCCTAGAGCACATTCAATCGGGGCATCCTCCCGACCTGGTGGTTTTGGACATCGTCATGCCCCGCATGAATGGCTACGAGCTGTGCCGCCGCCTCAAAGCGGATCCATCCACCCAGGATGTACCCGTTGTGATGTGTTCCTCTAAAGGGGAAGAGTTCGATCGTTACTGGGGCATGAAGCAAGGGGCAGACGCGTACATCGCCAAACCCTTTCAGCCCACAGAACTGGTGGGTACCGTCAAACAGTTACTTAGGGGTTAACACCACAGGTCAAGCGTATGGTAGGCAATCCTGACTTCCTTATGGGTAAGGGCCAAGATCAAGGCCCTGAACTGCAAGAGTTAGAAACCCCAGAAGGCGAGCTTTATCTACGTTTCTTCGTGACTGCTGGAGAGGAGTTTGCCCTGCCTGCCACGGGAATTCGCCGCATTATCGAGCAGTCTCCCGATCGCATTACGGCAGTACCGAACGTATCTCCGCTACTATTAGGTACCCTAAACGAGCAGGGTCGCGTGATTTGGGTTGCAGACCTCGGGCAGTTCCTGGGGTATCCCATCCCCCTTAATACTGACCGCCCGGAAATCCCCGTCATTGCGGTCGAAGATCAGGGAACTATGTTAGGCTTAGCCGTCAATCAGATCGTGGGTACGGACTGGATGGATTTAGACGAGCTCCAAATGGCTCGGACAACCCCTGATGCTGCTGCCCCATTTCTCAAAGGGGAGTGGCCCCCCAAACAAAATTCCGACCAAGTGCTTCGCCTACTGGATCACGTGGCTGTTTTACGTTCAGCTCGCTGGGCCGCCTAAGGGGCTACAGACAACCTTGGATCGCTTATCGGCAGGGAGATAGGAAATGGCATCGAGTACTGACTACTCTCAAGCATATCAGAAGGCTGAGAGAGCCTACATGCAGGGGAGCTATGAGGAGGCTGCCGCTGCCATTGACGAGCTTGCCGCCGAGTATCCCACTGACCCCAGTGTGCTGCTGCTGAAAGGCCATATCTATTGCTATGGCCTTCAGGACTATGGCGTGGCTCGGGACCAGTATCAAGCGGTTTTGGGCGTGACCTCTGACCCTGAGTTCGTTGATTTTGCCAACAATGGGTTGGCCTACGCCACCCAATTTACCGACGCAAGTGGTCAAAACGGGGCGGAGGAAGCGGCCCCTGGCGACGACAACGACCTGTATGCCACCCTAGCGGACACCCCCGATCTGATGGCCGATGGGGACGATTGGCAGTCGGCTACCGCCGCCACCAATCCCGATGATGATCCCTTTACCTTCCCCGATGCCGATAGCGGGGAGTCCCTGGGCGGGGGCGATCCCTTTGGGTTAGATGCCCCTGACGAAGGTTTCGATTCCATTTCCGTAGCGGATGGTGGGGATAATCCCTTTGGGGCTGATCCGTTTGCGGCCCCTAGCGTGTCCGAGCCGGATGCCGTGTCTTCGGGGGGCGACGACGATCCCTTTGCCCTCGGAGCAGGCTCTGAGGGGGTTTTTAGCGATGATTTCGGCAGTGGCGACCCCTTCTCAGATTTTGATGACCTGTCCACGGGGGGCAGTGGGAGCGAAGCCATACCTTCCTATCCCGAGGCCGATACCCTAGGGTCTGATCGCCCCCTACCGGAAGATGATCAAACCTTTTTCATGGGTGAGCCCCCGGCTTTTGATGAGGCATCGGATGATGCCTTTATGGAACCGGAGCCTGGACCTGCCTATACGCAGCCAATGGCGGATGACGAACTCACGGTCTTCTCACCGGAACCCGCTGACTTAGGGAGTGATCCCTACGGGGATGCCTTCAGCGATGGGGATTACAGCGGCAATGGCCATGGCGCGATCGCCGATAGCGGGTCCGACAGCCAGAGCAACGTTGATTTCCTAGATGATTTTGACGAATTTGACGACCTCGGTAGCCTCCCTGACTTTGAACTCACCGACAGTTCAGCCGGGTTCACCAGCCCCTCGGTGGGGGGCTCTGGTCTGGGCTCGACGGATGATGTCGGCGGTGGCCTCGGGAATTCCGGCTTTTCCCTTAACGATCCCAACGATCAGTCCCTAGGGGACGAAGAAATCTTCAGCATCGCGGGTGGCGGTTCAGACGCCATTCCCACCTTTACCCAAGTGGATGACGACACAACGGAGGTCCCGTCCGTTGAACAGGGCTGGCTGGCCCCCTTAGAAAATGCCTCCCTGGATATCAAACAGGTGATGGTGGCCGGGGTAGCCGGGATCACATCGGCGATCGCCGTGGCCCTGGTCAGTTTTGTGGCAGCGGGCCGTTCCGCAGAGCCCCTGCCCCGACGGCTCCATGCAGCCATGGCTGGGGTGGCGGGCATTGTCGCCTTTGGGACCGCCAGCGGTGTCGGGTATGTTGCCAACCGTCGGGTGAAGCAATCCGTTGAAAACCTCCAGGATCAGTTCACCTCCGTCACCCAGGGCAACCTCAATGCCCGCGCCACCGTTTACTCCGACGACGATTTTGGCCGATTAGCCTCCAGCTTCAACCAAATGGCTCGGGTGATTTTGACCACCACCAGCGAGGCCCAGCGCAAGGCCCAAGAACAAGAACAGGCCAAAGAGGATCTACAACGGCAGGTAATTCGCCTGCTTGACGACGTGGAAGGGGCGGCCCGAGGCGATCTCACCGTCCAAGCCGAGGTCACCGCTGACGTACTCGGAGCCGTAGCTGACTCCTTCAACCTCACCATTCAAAACCTGCGGGAAATTGTGCAGCAGGTGAGTGTCGCCGCCCGCCAGGTGAGCAAAGCCTCCACCGAAAATGAATCCTTTGCCCGCAGCCTATCTGGGGATGCCCTGCGGCAGGCGGAGGAACTGGCGGTCACCCTGAACTCGGTGCAGGTCATGACCGACTCCATTCAGCGGGTGGCGGAAAGCGCCCGCGAGGCGGAAGAGGTGGCCCGGTCCGCCTCCGCCACTGCCCTGCGGGGGGGAGAGGCGGTGGAACGCACCGTGGCCGGGATTCTGGAGATCCGTGAGACGGTGGCTGAAACCACACGTAAGGTGAAGCGCCTAGCGGAATCCTCCCAAGAAATTTCCAAGATTGTGGCCTTGATTTCCCAAATTGCCTCCCGGACCAACCTGCTGGCCCTCAACGCCAGTATTGAGGCCGCTCGGGCCGGGGAAGCGGGTCGCGGCTTTGCCATTGTGGCGGATGAGGTGCGCCAGTTGGCGGACCGGGCGGCGAAGGCATCTAAGGAAATTGAGCAGATCGTCCTCCAGATTCAAAGTGAAACTGGCGGCGTGATGACGGCCATGGAAGAGGGCACCCAGCAGGTGATTGAGGGGACCAAACTGGCGGAGCAGGCGAAGCGATCGCTGGAGGATATTATTCAGGTTTCCAACCGCATTGATGTCCTCGTGCGCTCCATCACCGCCGACACCATCGAACAAACGGAGACTTCTCGCACCGTCGCCCAAGTGATGCAATCCGTGGAGTTGACCGCCCAGGAAACCTCCCAAGAATCCCAACGGGTGTCGGGTTCCCTCCAAAATCTAGTGGGGGTTGCCCGAGATCTGCTGACCTCAGTGGAGCGATTCAAGGTGGACGGAGAGGGTGCAGGGAAGCGGCGGTAGCGTCGGGTCTGGCGCAGCAGGCCACAGGGTGATGAGCCACAATGAAAACAAAACAGTGGTCCATTCTGCTGAAGCTGGGCTACTGTAGCGCAGAAGCTAGCCCAGGAATGACCGCCAAGGGCCACGTTAATTTACGGAGCATAAGGGGGATCTGTCCGCCATGATGCCTGATCAACAGCAGCGAATCCTCGGCTACTTCATTGAAGAGGCGAAGGATCACCTCAATACCATCGAGCAAGGGCTGCTGAGTTTGCAGGCCACCATCGAGGACTCGGAAACCGTCAATGAAGTTTTCCGGGCGGCCCACTCTATTAAGGGCGGGGCAGCCATGTTGGGCATTGAAAGCGTACAGCGCACTGCCCACCGCCTCGAAGACTACTTCAAAATCCTGAAGGAAGCTCCGGTGCAAACTGATCGCACCCTGGAGTCCATGTTTTTGCAGGTCTTCGATGGTTTGCAATCCCTCGTAGAGGAACTCCAGGGACCCTTTGGCCTCACCGATGAGAAGGCCAAAGAGGTGATGGGGGACATTGAACCTGTCTTTAGCCAACTGGAGGTCCACCTCAACACCCTAGCTGAAACCGCCCCTGCCCTCAGCACCCCCACATCCCCGGCGATCGCTTCCCCAGCGGCACCCAAATCCCAAACACCACACACAGAAGCTAGCGCCCTCAAATTGGTGTTTCGCAGCGATGTCCCTGGGCATTTGCGAGAAATGTTGGGCCTGTTTAAGCAGGCAGATACTCCCGCCAGTCGGGCAACCTTGGCCCAGATCTGTGCCAACCTCCAACAAATTGGAGAGCAGTTTGAACTATCGGCTTGGTGCGAATTGGCCCAAGCAGCCCAACAGGCGGTCAGCAACACTGACCAGACCTATCGCACCTTGGCCCCGGTGGTCATTAAGGACCTGAAGCAGGCCCAAGAGCAGGTGCTTAATGGTCAAGGCGATCGCGTGACCCCATCAGCGGCCATGCAAGAGCTGCTACCGCCGCCCAGTTTGGCCCCTGAGCCCACCGAAGCCGATCTGGATGCCCTCCTGGATGATGCTTTGGGAGCCCCCGACGAAGCCGACACAGACCTGGCTGACCTGTTTGGAACCGATGCAGAGATCGCTGCAACGCCATCTCCAGAGGCGGCAGAAGACCTATCTTGGCTGGACGCTGCCGATGCTAACACCCCCGCCATAACCGGGACAGAGGATGGGGGCTTTGGCGACGATTTTGCGGCAGCGTTCGCTGAAGCAGACCTGGGCGCAACGAACTCCCCTGCAGAAGAGCCCGCCCTGGACGCGGCTCCCCAAGGCCCCGAGGTGGGCGCGGCAGAGCTGAACAGCCTAGCCGATCTCTTTGAAGGGGAAATGGCGGAGTTAGATACCCCTTGGCAAGAGGGGGAAGCCTCGGACATGGCGGATGGGAGCGACGGCGATTCCCTGGATATCGATATCTCTAGTGATTTTTCTGACCTGCTGCTGTCCGAAGAAGACGATGGGATCGATGGGGGAGCCATGGACTCCCAGGAAGAGTTAGCCAGTTTGTTTGGCGAAGGCGCTCTGGACAGCTCAGATGACTCCGCATCACTATTCGGCGAAGACGCTCTCGACAGCCCAGATGACACTGAAGCGTTGTTTGGCGAAGCTGCCCTGGACGGCATAGATGAGATCGAATCCATAGGCAATGACCTGCCCTCAGTCCCGGACACGACCGATGACTTCGATGATCTCCTAGCGGTTGGGGCATCACCGACTGCCGCGCCCCCCCCTGACAGCAGCGATCTGGATGACTTACTGACGGCCTCTGCCCAGGCCCCCGCGCCAGAAGCGTCAGACGACATGGACGATTTCTTCAGTGATTTGGGTGGCGAGTCAACCCCGACTCCAGAAGAAACGGCGATCGCCAATGATTTGGGTGACCTATTTGGGGAAGCCCCTGGGGCATCTGAGGC
>JAQCHG010000088.1 GCA_027619675.1 Cyanobacteriota bacterium | reverse complement strand
GCACCCACAGGCACATCCCGAGCGGTCATCTCATACTCAAAGCCATCGGCCATCGGCGGGTCAACCCAGCGCCCAGAAGGCACATTGTTGAAGACAAAAATACCAATGAAAATGAACCGAGGCAAAACCGGACTGAACTGATCTAGACCGTCGTTGGGATGAACCGTAACACCCCCATCGTCGTCATCGTCATCGTCATCGCCATCGTCGTCATCGTCGTCACTCGCGACATTGTCGGAGGAATCATCATCACCGGCAACATCATCGTCACCGCTGGTGTCATCCCCTGTATCTGGCAAAGCCCCGATTAAATCGTCATCGCTGCTGCTATCGTCAGCAACGGCATCACTGTCATCGTCGCTATCGTCACTACCAGCAGTGTCGTTGCTGTCATCGGGCACGGCTCCAATCAACCCATCATCGCCAGTACCGTCACTGCTATCGTCGTCGGCGATGTCGTCACTGTTGTCATCACCTGCGACATCGTCGCTGTTGTCATCGCCCGCGTTCCCATTCACATCTCCCTGACCTTGGCTGCCACTGCCAAAGTCATCACCATTGGGAGATTCCCCAGCATTGCCTACATTTTGGTCGTTGCCAGGATTCCCCGCACCGGGATTCCCCCCATTGGAATCGTCATCGTCATCATTGGGGATGCCGTCGGCGTCATCGTCAAAAATGATGTCGTCAAAGTCTGGCAGGTTAATCAACGCCACCTGATTGAAGATGCTGATGGCTGTAACCTGACTGGTCCCTTGGCGAAAGCGTCTGAAGATAATACCCGCGTCTTGATTGGCTCCGGCTTGCGGGGTACCCAACGTAAATCCCGGCGGCGTCAACACCACGCCACCGTTAAAGTTCAGATCTAAATTGGCCGAAGTGAACCCATCACCAGGGCGGTCGGCTGTGTAGGCTGTGCCTGGGACAGGGGTCCCTAAAACTGTCGTGTTAACTGGAAGATTTACACCAGGTGCACCGGGCTGATACTGAACCAAGGTCACAGGTGTACGGCGCTGGACAGCCCCAACACCTGAAGCACCCACTACAAACCCTGTTTCTTGCAGGATGAAGTTTTCCGCCCGGTATTCTGTTTGGACCCCAGCACCCACCAAAGCTGCGCTGGTAGCCGTATCCACCTGAAATTGAAGAGTCGTAGGAATGTTAAAGAAACGGGCACCTAAGGGGCCAACCCCTCGAAAAGAAAGTGTCCCTAAGACCTGACCATTCAACCCATTGAATCCAGCCAAGGCATTAACACCATCAGCACCACTAATTGTTGGCAGCGTATTGGCCCTAAACACTGCATCAGCCGGGATGTTGCCCTGGTTAGTTTGAATGGTGACATTGCTGAACTGTCCGCCTGTTACAACCGCACGGGTGTCTGGCCCTGTGCCATTGTTTACAACCCCACCCGCATCAGGCACAAATATCTCAGCGTTGTTGATGGTGGCCCCACCACCCGTCACATCTAGCTGGGCCGGGCTGGGAGCAGCACAGACGGCTAGGGCCAAACTCGTGGTGAGGCCAATCAGGGTGTACTTGTTTTTGAGGAAGGTGGTCATAGGGACTTGCTCCTAGGCGATCGCAGCAGAGAGGTTGGCAATGGGGGTAATAACACGGATACAGGGACGGAGAACCGCTCCAACAGGTTCCCTGGATTTTCCAGAAAATGTCGTTAGAAGGTGAAGGTGGTGCGGATGACCCCGATGGTGATGGCTTCACTGCTGGGGCTATTGGCTGGGTCAAAGATAGCAATGATGCCGGGGGTAATACTGAGGTAGTCCGTCAATTCGTAACGATAAAAGGCTTCAATGTGCAGGGTTGCACCAGGTTGCCCCCCCGGATCCCCTAAGCCACCCGCTAAAGAATTGGGGATGTTTTGCCCCTGGCGTAGGTTGCTGCTAACGATGCGAGGGGGTTGGCCGATGTAAATGCCCCCTAAGTTACCTTCCTTAAACAAGTCGGGGAAGTTCGCGAACAGCATCCAGTTGAGCGTTTCCACACTGCCCGCCTCCCCCGGAATGCGGGAGGTGGTGTAGCCACCCCAAGCCCCTAAAGTGACGCGGGAGTTCAAATCCCAACTGGCGGTCGCGCCAAAGGCATGGGTGGTGGTAGGGGTGCCCGTGCCTGTGATCTGATTACCCACAGCGATTTGATCATCCCCGACCCCAGTGCCCAAACTACCAAAGGTGGAAAAGCTGTGGAGATAATTAAACGCCAGGTTGAGGTCGTCGATGGGGGTTGAGGTGAACTGAAAACCGAGAACATAGTCGCCGGAGAATAAGCCATCACTATTGGCATTGGCGGCAGTAGCAACGGAATAGACCCCCTGAAGGCTATTGCGATCGCTGATTTGCCAGTCAAAGCCAACCCCTGTGTTGCCATTGCCGACGCTAATGATGGGGTTGCGTTGGGCGAAGAGGGACAGGGGACCTTGACCTGCACTTTCGTAGCGGTTTGGCCCCCGGAAGACACTGACCGGATCCACCCCGGCAGCCCCAACAATCAACGCCAGGTTGTCGCTGACCAAATGGCGGTAAGTCAGGTCGCTGAGGCGAAAGTCAAAGTTCGTATCTGACTCGTAGGCCAGACGAATATTGTTGGTGAGCCCCAGCGCAGTATTGGTTTGGTTATCAAATAAGCTGTTGCCTTCCCCCGCTTGCAGCCCCAGCAGCAGCAAACTGCGGCGAGTCAAGCGCGTTAATAGACTCAGTTGCACATTGGAATAGAAAGTGGCCACCCCCCCTTGGGGATCATTGGTTTCAGGAGTGCCATCTACCGGGAAAAAGTCGGCCCGGTTAGCGTTGCGGCCTTGGACGCCAAAGATCACCTGCCCAAAGAGTTGGGTGGTGCTAGAAAACTGATCGCCTCGCAGTTCCTCTACCTGGGCTTCGAGGGCATCGACCCGCGTGTTGAGTTCCGCCGCAAAGGAGGATTGCAGTTGGGCGACGGTGGCGACATCTGCTGGCAGCACTTCAACAATTTGGTCTAGGCAAGCGGAGAGCCCCGCCGCAAACTCAAAGCGGCTGACGGCCCGATCGCCCCGAAAAGCTCCATCGGGGAAACCACTCAAGCAACCGTAATTGTCAATCAGGTTGCGTAGGGCTTGAAAAGCCCAATCCGTGGGCTCCACATCCACAAAGGTGTAAACCGCTGGGGATTGGGCAATGTCATCCCCAGCGGGCAAAATCGGTGCTCCCCCCGGCGCTTCATTGGTGGTCAGATCTTCAAATAGGGCCGTTTCTAGGGCGGTGGGGCGATCGCCCACTGTATCGCCAGGGGCGGCATCCACGGCTGACACAGAGGAGGGGGTGGGTGCTGGGGATGGCTCAGAAATCGGCGTGAGGCTGCGGGATTGGGCGTCATGGCCGGACTCACTTGGGGCTGATGCGATCGCCGCCTCCGGTACAACCGCAGAGATGCCGATCAATTCCCCCCCAGCAGGGGACGCCGTCCTGGTCTGGGGGGGAACGGTTTCGGCATGGGCGATCGCGGGGTTAGCGGCGATCGCACTCAAAATCGCCCCCAGCGTCCACAAAGACTGGCACTTCACAAGCAACACTCCTCACACAAAAGACACCGAGGTCTAGGACCAGGAACAGACTGGATAGTTTCTCAAGGCTCCAGAAAGCGGTTGCTCTCAGTGATCCCACGCAAGTTCACCCCAGATCCCAGAACCCGAGCGATAGAAGATGTCTATCACTTTGCTTATTTCTATAGGGTTTTTACGGGGGTTTGTAAAGCGCAGGCCCTAGGATGCGGCATCCGTCACAGGTAAAAACCCTGTCGGATCGCCTGACCACGCCTGCCTACGGGATGGGGCAGGTGGTGTGTCATCAGAGACAATACGCAAGACCTGGATCAAGGCAACCAGGTTGGCTTCTGGCCCGAAAAGGGTAGGGATTCTGGGGTGCTGGGGCTGGGGATATCGTTTTGTCGCTGTTGAGCGGTTTGAAACGGGGTGAGCAGCCAGAGTTGGCTGACGGGGGCTGGGGTGACGTTGGGATCAGCATCATCGGCGAGGGTGGGGGGGGCCGCCAGCAGCAGCGCTAGACCATCCGGCGCAACGCTCATGGTGACTTGGTTTTGGGGAGCAAAGGTAACCAAATCAATGGGTTCAGGATTATCCACAGGCACCGCCACCAGGGTGGCCTGTTCTTGGTAGATCTCCCCTGGCAACACCCGGCTGGCGAGAACATACAAGATGCGATCGCTGGGGGAAAATTGGGCATCCAGAATCGACCCTGGCACATTCAGCAACTCCGTCTCTTCCCCCTGGTTATCAACCAGCACCAGGCTTTGGGTAAAGCGGAGTGCCGGGTTGTTTTGGTTAAAGTCCACCATGGCGGCGGAGCGGCCATCGCTGGTGAGGTCAAAGACGCGGCCAAATTCCGGCAAAAAGTCTAGGGGCTGCGTCCCGGTTTCAGCGCCGGGGTCTTGATCGAGGGGAATGATGGCAGTGCCCTGGCCCTGCAACATCAGCAGGGTGGCACTGTCGGGGGCAATCAGAAATTCCCCCCCCGGTTCCGTCACCAGGGGGCGGGGCTCCGACCCATCCACCATCACCCAAGGGCCAAAGTCACCGGGATCCTCCCTATTCACCCGCTGCACCACCAGGGTGAGGCCATCGGGGGCCAAGTCAAAGGCCAGATTTTGATATTGATCCCCCAGCAGCACCGTTTCTAAGGTGCCTGCCGCCGCCGCAATGGGGGCGGGGAGGGTGGTCTCCCCAAACACATCCTGGGGTGGGGGCTGGGTTAACCCCGTGGCCACGGTGTAGAGGGTGGGGTTAAAGCCGCCACTCTCCGGCTGCTCGGCGGCAATGGCGGAGAACAGGATGCGATCGCCCAGGGGATAGGGCTCAAAATCCAGCACCGTCAGATCCGGCGGGGTAAGGATAGTGGGCTGGGGGGACTGGGACAGGTTAACCAGCACCAATCGGCCCCGTTGATCCCCCTCGGTGCCGATGTAGGCAAAGGCGCGATCGCGGCTGCGAAAACTGGCCCGAAAGGCTTCAAACTGGGTTTCTGTGTCGGGGTCGGCCAGGCGATCGCGGGCGGTGGGCAGGGAAATTTGAAAGGACTCACCGTAGGGGATCGGATGGTCTAGGGTGTAGGCCATGCGCCGCCCCGCCCAGCTAATGCGCCCCGGTAAGGGCGGCGAAATCGTCAGACCCGCCTCCACACTGGCGGTGTCCATGGGGCGATTGAAGGTGAGCACAAAGGCCTGATCTTCCACCCCCACCGCCGCATCCTGCCAGGAAAATTTCTGCACCCGCACCGTGGCGTGATCCCCCAGCAGCATGATCACAATGGCCAGCACCAACAGCCCCGCCATCAGTAGGCGAGACCACAGATCCAAGGGGTAGGCGCGCTTGGGGGCAGCGGTTGCCGATCTAGAACTCATAGGGATTCTGGGGTTCAGGGACCGTCTCCAGGTTCTCGGCCTGAATCACTAATTGCCGTTGGCCATCCAGGGTTTCGGTGGCCATGGTGCCAGTGACGGTGACCCAACTGTCGGGGGCGTAGGGGGCGCGATCTCCCACCGCCACCGGGATGCCGATGGGATAGGCATCCGCCGCACAGCAGGTGAGCACAAACCGGGCCACCATCAGGTGGCTGTCATCCCAGTTGGGGGGATGGATGACGAACCCGGTGACGTTCACGGGGTCGCCGCTGTAGGCATCCGGCTCGGGGTACACATTCAGGGTGCGCACCCATTCCGTCAACGTGCGGGACTCTGGCAGCGTGTTGCGCTGGAAGCGCTGGGGCTGCGATCGCGTCAGCCCCACTGGCTCTGCAATCCCCCGCGCTAGGGCGGTGTCGCTGGCAAAGGGGCGGGGCACATAGATCAGCCCAAACACCGCCACCCCCAACAGAATCGCCAAGCTCCACTGGCGAGGCAGCAGGGCGATGTGCTGGGTGGCCATGCCCTGGCTGGTGCGGATCAGGTCAATACCCCGCCAGATTGCCATCCCCAGCAGTAGCCATCCCGCCCCGATCGCCAGCCAGTGGTAGTCCGGGTGCAGCAACACCGCCAGCCGCCCCGTCCACCAGTAGCGCAAAATCATCAACCCCCACAGCAGCAGGGCCAGGGTATCCAGGGCGATAGGCCAAGGGAACTTTTTTGGGGATCGTGGGGAGCCGTTCTGAGTCTGCATGATTGTCCCCTTACCAACTGGTGTACAGGTTGACCACCAGGGTCAACACAAAGGTGAGCTGCGCCGCCAAGGCAAACAGATACACCACCGCCCGGCCCTTAAAGGTGGTCAGCAGTAGGGAAATATTTTTCAGATCAATCATGGGGCCGAACACCAAAAAGGCCAGCAACGACCCACTGGTGAATACGGAAGCAAAGGACAGGGCAAAGAAGGAGTCCACCGTGGAGCAAATGGACACCACCCAGGCCAGCACCATCATGGCGACGATGGAGGTGATGGGTCCCTGACCCAGGGCCAAAATCCATTCCCGAGGGATGGCCACCTGCACCGTGGCGGCGATGGCGCTGCCCATCACCAGCACCGCCCCCAGTTCCCGGAACTCCTGCAACATCATTTCCAGCACCGCCCGCAGTTTGGTGGCCCAAGATGCCTGGGCCAAGCTGGCGGCGCTAACGGTTTCAAACAGGGGGGTATCCAGACGCAGCGTGCCCTGGGATTGCAGCAGGTAGGTGCCCCCCGCCAGCAGATCGAGGCCAGAACCCGCCGTCGCTAGGGCGGGCTCGGGCTTGGGGTCCGGCAAATAGCGGGCGATCGCGGGCTGCAAAAACGGGCGCATGTCCGTTTGGGTGCTAAACACCCAGCCGATGATCACCGCGATCACAATGGTCAGCCCCACCCGCCAAAACACCATGGCGGGCTGATCCCGAAAGGCCACCCAGGTGGCCCAAAACACGATGGGATTCACCGTCGGGGCCGCCAGCAGAAACCCCACCGCCAGGGCCGATGGTGCCCCCTGCATCAGCAACCGCCGCGCCACCGGCAC
>JAQCHG010000087.1 GCA_027619675.1 Cyanobacteriota bacterium | reverse complement strand
GCTCTACAGCCCTAACCTGGGTCCCGCAGCACCACCAGTTGTCGCTGTTGGAGCGATCGCATTGCCGCTTCATCCAGCCCCGTTGCTGCCATCACCGCTGCCACCGTGGGCAGGTCACCGTCGCCATCGGCTAGGGTCAGGGCTTGAAATTCCGCCTCGCTCAGATCCACCATTTGGTAGTCGTAGTCAAACACCGACCGACTGGGCCACCCCTGCATACAGGGATGGCGCTGCACCTGGGCCGCCAATAGGCGATCCGAATCGGACCAGTCCACCCGCGCTAGGGGCGGTTTCGCCAGGAAGAATTCGTAATGGGTGATTTCTGGATCCAGCAGTTCCACCAGGCGATAGCGCTGGCGCTCCGGCAGGGTGGCAGCCCGCGCCATCAAATCGGGGGCGGTGCCCACCAGGCGGCTGAGGTCCCAATAGCGGGGGTTCGAGAACCCAAGAAATTCCAGTCCGGCACTGTCAATCAGCTCAAACAGGGTCTCGACGGTGTAGTCGATTTCCTGGGGATGGACGTACATATCGGCAAAGTTGGCGTCCCGCTGGTTTTCCATGGACCACCGGGTTTCCTCCCGCCGTCGCAGTCGATTGTCCGGCGGTAGATGGGTGAAAATCTCCCGTCCCACCTGCACCCCATCGGTGTAGTCCCCCCGGCGATCGCCCTGCAACAGCGCGATCGCCTGCTGCATCAGGCTAATTTCCCACCGCCCCAAGGCGGCATAAACAAAAATGTGGATCAGCCCACCGGGGGCTAACTTCTCCGCTAGGGCCTGCAACCCCGCTTGAGGGTCGGCCATGTGGTGCAGCACCCCGACGCAATTAATCCAGTCGAAGCTGCCGGGCAACTGCCCCACCTCATAAATGCTGAGGGTTTGGAACTGGGCGTTTTTGGCCCCCGATCGCCGACACCGTTCCCGTGCCGTCTCTAGGGCACGATCGCTGAGATCAATGCCCGTAATCTCCGCTTGGGGATTTAAATGGGCGATATATTCGGTGCCTACCCCAGTCCCACAGCCCGCATCTAACACCCGCACCGCCCCCGTGGCGGGGGCACGGCCTGTACAAAAGCCATAGGCTGCCGTCCAGTGCCAGCGCCAGTTGTATCCCGGCGGGGGCTCATCCAGCAGCGGCTCTGGGGGAAAGGGATAGGTATTGTAAAGCTGCGCAACCGCAGCACTCACGGACTCAGCAGAAGGGGCGGCCATACGTGACAAATCCCACCAATAACGGCTAGCGCCAAGGGGCACTAAGGGCTGTCATCAATTTATGGCAGATCATGGCAGAACCTTTGCTGCGCAGCGGCTACCACCCCTAGCCCCAGAATCGAGGCGGGTGCGATCATGCCTACCCAGCCAGGCTTGCATCTGTCATGGATGACGCGCCCTAGAGAATAGGAATCCTACAGATCCTCACACCCCTTGGCAGTTTGTTACAGAAGTTTATGGTCTTCTCATCCATTGACCGGAACCCAGTAGGATGACCCTGGGAAGCGCAACTGGGCATGTTACACAGTTTTTAACAAAGCTCCGTCCGTTTCCTGAATCGTTTTAATCTGAAATCTAGGCTCTTGAGCCCCGTTGGGTTCATCCGCCCGTCGCCTGATCGCTTTGCTTATCTGAGGAGGGGGCCTGCAATCCCGTCCTGAGGGCGAACGCGAATCCGTTGCAGCGGCTGGCTTGGTGCCACATTTTGAAGAAGATGATAGGGAGCTGTTGAAAAAGGAATGAGTCTAAAAGCTAGTGGTGGAAGCAGTGACGTGCGGCCTCAGCTCTATCAAACCTTGCCGGTCGCCACGATCTCCCAAGCAGAGCAGCAAGATCGCTACATGGCCCGTGGGGAACTGGATGAGCTGGCTCGTTTCTTTAGTTCAGGGGCCAAGCGTCTAGCGATCGCAGAAGCCCTGACCCGGTATTCAGAGCTGATTGTGTCCCAGGCGGCCAACCGTATTTTCACCGGGGGTTCGCCCTTGGCCTATTTAGAAAAGGCCGAGCCCGAAACCGTCGAGGTGGAAATGACCCGAGGCGGTACCGTGCTGGATGATCGGGAAGCCAGCAAGCTGGGCACCGCCACCTATGTGGACAGTGGTGGTGGATTCTTTGAGGGGATTCGCTCCATCTTTAGCGCTACGGGGTCGGGTCCCATCCCCCCCGGCTTCCGCCCCATCAACGTCTCCCGTTACGGCCCCAGCAACATGCAAAAGTCCCTGCGGGACATGAGCTGGTTTTTGCGGTACGTGACCTACGCGATCGTGGCGGGGGATCCCAACATCATCTCCGTCAACGTGCGGGGGCTGCGGGAAATCATTGAGAACGCCTGCTCCGGTGCGGCCACCATCGTCGCCATCCAGACCATGCAGCAGGCTTCCCTACGCTACTTCAAGGAAGATGCCGAAGCCCAGGACATCGTTAACCAGTACTTTGGCGTGCTGCTATCGGAGTTCAAGGCCCCTACCCCCTCCGACAAGCTGCGGCAGCGGCCCTCCAGCGATCTGCAAGGGCTACAACTGCCTCAGATTTACTTCAATGCGGCTCAACGGCGACCCAAGTACGCCATGAAGCCTGGCCTCTCCAGCTCCGAGAAAATTGAGGTGGTGAAGGCCGCCTATCGCCAGGTGTTCGAGCGGGATATTATCCGCGCCTACTCCTTGGGGATTTCTGACCTAGAATCCAAGGTCAAAAATGGCGAAATCTCCATGAAGGAGTTCGTTCGCCGCCTCTGTAAGTCTCCCCTCTATCGCAAGAACTTCTTCGAGCCCTACATCAACAGTCGGGCTTTGGAATTGGCCTTCCGGCACATCTTGGGACGGGCACCAAGTTCCCGCGAAGAGGTGCAAAAGTACTTCGCAATCGTCTCCGCTGGCGGCCTAGCGGCCCTCGTGGACGCCCTGGTGGATTCTAAGGAATACGCCGACTACTTTGGGGAAGAGACGGTGCCCTACCTGCGGGGTCTCGGCCAAGAAGCCCAGGAATGTCGCAACTGGGGTCCCCAGTTTGACCTGTTCAACTACAGCGCCCCCTTCCGCAAGGTGCCCCAGTTCATCACCTTGTTTGCGGCCTACGAACAGCCCCTACCCGATCAGCATCCCTACGGGTCCGGCAACGATCCCCTGGAAATTCAGTTTGGGGCCATTTTCCCGAAGGAAACCCGCAACCCCAGCAGTACCCCTGCTTTCTTCAACAAAGACACCCGGCGGATTCTGATCCGCCGGGGGGCCGGGATCGAGAATCAGCTCAGCAACCCCAAGGCGCGGGGCAAGCACCCCGGTTCCCTAGGGCCGAAGGTGTTCAAGCTGGATCAAATTCCCGCTACGGGCAACACCCAAGCCAGTGTGCGCTATTCCGAAAGCTCCACCCAAGCGGTGATCACCGCCGCCTACCGCCAGGTATTTGGCCGCGAGCTGTATGACGGTCAGCGCCTGAAGGTGGCTGAAATTAAGCTGGAAAACGGCGACATCACCGTGCGGGAGTTCATCCGCATGTTGGCTAAGTCGGAAGTCTTCCGCAAGATCTACTGGTCTTCCCTCTATGTGATGAAGGCCGTTGAGTACATCCACCGCCGTCTCCTTGGTCGCCCCACCTATGGCCGCCAGGAAACCAACAAGTACTTCGACATCTGTGCCAAGAAAGGGTTCTATGCCCTGGTGGATGCCATCCTTGAGACCCCCGAGTACGACCAGTCCTTTGGGGAGGATACGGTGCCCTATGAGCGCTACCTAACCCCGGCGGGCCTCTCCCTGCGGTCTTTGCGGACGGGCACCCTTTACCAGAAGGGTATGGCCCCCAACACCGTGGAAACCACCCCCCGTTTTGTGGAACTGGGGACTGTTTCAGAATCGCGGGCGGCTCTGGAGATGGATGTCCGCATCCGCCAAGGGGTCAGCCGTCAGCGGGAGCAGACCAAGGTCTTCAAACTCACCAGCTTGGCCGACAAGCCCAACCTCAAGGTGGTGGCCCAAGCCGCCTATCGGCAAATTTTCGAGCGGGATGTCGCCCCCTATGTGGTGCGCAATGAGTTCACCGAGATCGAAAGTAAGCTGGGCAACGGCGAAATCACCGTTAAGGAGTTCATTGAGGTCCTTGGCTGTTCTCAACTCTACCTGAAGGAGTTCTATGCCCCCTATCCCAACACCAAGGTGATTGAGCTGGGCACTAAGCACTTCCTGGGGCGGGCACCGCTGGATCAGGCGGAAATTCGCAAGTACAACCAAATTTTGGCAACGGCGGGGCTACGGGGCTTTATCCGGGCCATGGTCAACAGCCCTGAGTACAGCGAGTGTTTTGGTGAAGATACGGTGCCCTACCGTCGCTTCCCCACCCTGCCAGCGGCCAACTTCCCCAATACGGAACGGCTCTATGAACAGCTCACCAAGCAAAACAAGGATTTGGTGGTGCCCAGTTTTGAGCCTGTATCCTCCAAGGTGGATGGCACCGCTTTGCCCTTGATGGCGGCGGTGACTGACTCCGGCAGCTAAGGGAGCTCTTTTCCCAGGGACAATCTTCCCTAGGCATCGATCGCGAGAGTCAACCAGGCCTTAGGGTCTCGTTGAGAGCTATGACAAAACCTGGGCTAAAAGCAAGCTTTAGCCCAGGTTTTGTGCTGTCTAATTTTGTCTTCTCCACCTTGGTTCCTGAGGGGATAGAAAAGGAGAAAATCCCTGCGATCGCCCTTCCCCATTTGTGCTACCAGAAATAGCGTCGGTGGGGTTAAGGGCGATCGCGGCGGGGCATGACTGGGGTCAAAGTCCCCTAGGACAAGGCTTGGCAAATCTGAGGAAGAGTATTACAAAATATTGCACTGCTTCTAAGAAGGTAAGTGTGATGCCGGAAAATGTTCCCGGAAGGTGGCTTGTTTAGGGCTGCTAGGGAACAGTGCCGTTGGGTTCTGAACGCGCTGATTGAGGGGCGTTTTCCCACAGGTGAAGCTGTCTCTGGGTTGGCAACTATGGCCTGCACCCAGCGTTCGCGAGCCCTGAGCTGTGCTATGCGTTTCCCCTTCCGGTGGTCAATTGTTGGCCGCCTGCGATCGCTGAATACCAGTGACTTCCAAATCTGGTTATTTTTTCGGAGGAATCCATAAATGAGCATTGTCACGAAGTCCATCGTGAATGCCGATGCTGAGGCCCGTTACCTTAGCCCCGGTGAACTAGATCGAATCAAGAGCTTTGTCACCTCTGGTGAGCGTCGTCTGCGCATCGCTCAGGTCCTGACCGAGTCCCGTGAGCGCATCGTCAAGCAAGCCGGTGACCAACTGTTCCAAAAGCGCCCTGATGTGGTTTCCCCCGGTGGCAACGCCTACGGCGAAGAAATGACCGCCACCTGCCTGCGGGACATGGACTACTACCTGCGCCTCATCACCTACGGTGTGGTGGCTGGTGACGTGACCCCCATCGAAGAAATCGGTCTGGTGGGCGTGAAAGAGATGTACAACTCTCTGGGCACCCCCATCCCCGCAGTGGCTGAAGCTGTGCGCTGCATGAAGAGCGTTGCTTCCGGTCTGCTGTCCAGCGAAGATGCTGCTGAAGCGTCTGCCTACTTTGACTATGTCGTGGGTGCAATGCAGTAAAACTGCTGCCCATTACGTTGTCCCCATCAAGTAAGGTCATTTAAGGAAATCAATCATGCAAGACGCAATTACTGCTGTCATCAACTCCTCTGACGTTCAGGGTAAGTACCTGGATGGCTCCTCCCTGGATAAGCTGAAGGCTTACTTCCAAACCGGTGAACTGCGGGTTCGTGCCGCTACCGCCATCAGCGCCAATGCCGCTGAAATCGTCAAGGAAGCTGTGGCTAAGTCCCTGCTGTACTCTGACATCACCCGTCCCGGTGGCAACATGTACACCACCCGTCGCTATGCTGCTTGCATCCGCGACCTCGACTACTACCTGCGTTACGCCACCTACGCCATGCTGGCTGGCGATCCTTCCATCCTGGATGAGCGCGTGCTGAACGGCCTCAAGGAAACCTACAATTCCCTGGGCGTGCCCATCGGTGCCACCGTTAACGCTATCCAAGCCATGAAGGAAGTCACCGCTAGCTTGGTGGGTTCTGATGCCGGTAAGGAAATGGGTGTGTACTTCGACTACATCTCCTCTGGCTTGAGCTAACGGCGAATTAGCGGCCACGGCTGAGATGCGCTCCCGCAGCGCCTATGTCTGGGGCGAGTGTTGAGGATAGGGCAACCCATTCTTAGCATTGGCTTGGGACATACGTAGCTGCGGGAGACATTTTTAGGGGGGTCGCCAGTTCTACGGTTTGACAAAGCCTGTTTAGATGCTAGTTGAATGAAGTATTGAGTCAGGAGAGCCAAGACCTATGCGGATGTTTAAGATCACGGCTTGTGTGCCTAGCCAGACCCGGATTAGAACCCAGCGGGAACTCCAAAACACCTTTTTCACCAAGCTGGTTCCCTACGACAACTGGTTTAGTGAGCAGCAGCGCATTCAAAAGATGGGCGGCAAAATTGTGAAGGTGGAATTGGCTACGGGTCGTCCCGGTGCCAACACGGGTATTTCATAAGTTTTTGCCGATGCTTTTACCCGGTTCTCGGGCAGAGCGGCTAGGTCACAGGGTGCTGTGGCCTATTTTTATGGCTGTTTTGCGGACGGGAAACCGATTCGAGATAGGACTTACGCAGTCACCCGACGGACCAGGGGCTGAAGCCCCTGGCCTCAAGGGAACGCCGAGAATTTGGCTTTTGCGTAAGTCCTACGAGAAATATATCTGGGGATAGGGATGGTTGCCCCCGGACCCTACCCCCTAGATGTGGGGTGCGTTCCCGAAAAGATTGGATATACTGACCGGGTATTGATGCCCGTGGCTCTTTTGGCGCGATCGCCCGTCTATGGCTGCCTCCCCCAATGAAACGGTCTTAAAGTATCTGTTCCCGGTGATAGACCCCAGCACCGATGGCTGGTGTCGGGAAGCGCGGATATTACGGTGGTTGACCTTGGTGTGGCTAGCCCTCGGGCTGATTACCTTATTT
>JAQCHG010000086.1 GCA_027619675.1 Cyanobacteriota bacterium | reverse complement strand
TAGGAATAGGGGCAATCTTGGGCACCGCCTTTCACCGCCACATAGCCCCGGTGGCCAAACTGGTAGATGTTGTTCTCCACACTCCAGTATTGGCGGGCTTCCCGCACTAAGTCGGGGCGCACCTCGGCGGTGATGATTTCGTCAGGGCGGTGGCTGCCCATCACGAGCGGTTCACCGTCAAAGTTGACGATCATTCCTTCACCCATAGAGTCAAAGGTGCCGTCGCTGCCACACATGCACACAGATGCCGTCACCATCAGGTTGCAGAAGGCATTGGCCTGGTTGGTAACGCGCCAAGAGTGGCGAATGGGGGCAGTGTAGCCCGCTGTGCGGATCATGATTTCGGCCCCTTTGTAGGCACATTCCCGCGCCATTTCGGGGAACATGCCGTCGTGGCAAATGATCAGCGCTAGGGTGCTGCCGTTGGGGCCTTCGCAGACGGGAATACCGATGTTGCCTGGTTCCCAGGGCTCTACGGGTACCCAGGGATGGAGCTTGCGGTAGTAGAGCTTCAGTTCCCCATGATTATCAATAATGATGCCGCTGTTATAGGGGTTGCCCTTGGGGTTGTATTCCATGATGGAAAAGCAGCCCCAGATGTTGTGGGTGATGCAGGCTTGGCGGAAGGCGGTAACTTCAGGGCCGTCCAGGCGACACATGATGTCGGGGTTGGTGTCCATGGACAGGCCGTGGAGGGAATATTCGGGGAACACCACCAGATCTAAGGTGGGCATGTTGCGGCGAGCTTTACCCACCATGTCAACGATGCGTTGGGTTTGGGCCGCCAGATCAGCGGGGGTCACCACGTTGGGCAATTGGGCCTGCACCATGCCCAACACCACACCGTTGGGGGTTTTGTTCAATCCACCGAGTCCACTCATAGGAAGGTAACCGGGAAATCACGACATCCCCCACTGTCTTGGGAAATGGGGACTGGTTTCTGTGGCGATCGCTGCATCTTAATTATCGCCTACAGGCTAGTGAACTGCTCCGAGTACGCTGTGGTGGCCGTTACGGCGAAGGGCACCCCCTAGGAGACGGGGTCTGTGGCCACGATGGACCAACTTTTGAACAAGTTATCCAAGGTTTGGGGTAACGGATCGCCGAGGCGGGGATGGGGGAGATAGGCGGTAACCAACAGCACCGCACTCAACAATAGAACGAGTCGCCAAGGACGTAATTCAAGGGTGTGCATGGGGAATCTCCGGTAAACAGGACCCTGTCAGACTCGCGTAGCGGCTTAGCAGTCAAGCATGGGTTCTGCTAAGCACTACAGGGCTGCGATCGCCCTTTCCTCAATTGTGTAAACGTTTCTAACGCCACCGTAGCGATGGCAGACGGTTTCTCAATTGGTTGGGGCCTTGATGGGCAATAGGCTCCAACTTGGCCGGGGGGAAAGGGCGACAGCGCCAGTGGGTCGCAATTGACGCCGCTGCCGAGTAGCGCACTGGGGCAGGCTACGGGAGGCGATCTCCAGAAACCTGTATGAAGGGCTTGTAAAGAGTTGATGTTGAAGGGGTGTCACCCCCCGTAAAACTGCTGACCTAGTTCCCGCATGTCTACCATCTTGCTTCCCTGGCGGGGTCCCACGGTTGATGTTCCTGATGAACATACTGGACAAGCCTTTTGGCCCACTTGACAGCCGCTAGGGGGTTGGTAAGCACCCCTAAGATCACGGATGGATTGGCCGATTTCAGCGCAGAAATACAGACAACATGGACGCTGTGCGCCCCATTTTCACACCCGCATCACCTAAGTGCTAAGGGGTCAATTTTGGGTATAAAACCTTACTTTTATTCCGGATTGTGGGTAAGGTTGAAATAACAGGATGCGAGGACTTGAACGGTCCTATTGATTTGCCTTTAGTCGGGAGATGATAGCAATGGCTTCATTCAAACTCATGGCCGCAAGCATGTTGGCGGGCACTGTCCTGACGACTGGTATGGGGGGCTTTACTGCCGCGATCGCAGCAGATGGTGACCCCACCGGGCTGAGTTGTACCAGTAGTGCCGTTACTCTCAACGGCGGTAGTTATACGGCTTGTGAGGGCGCTTTTTCTGGTAATGACACGGGCAGCAAAGGCACGCTGCTGACCAAGCTAAACACAGAGGGTTTGTTCGCCGACCTCGTGGGCACCGGCACCTGGACTGTCTTCGGCAAATCCGATGAGGAAGGCGCAGTGGATGCCGACAACGGCAAGGCAGTTGGGATACTGATCTCTCGACGGCGGGAGCGTTTGATGCGATCGTGGTGAGCCTCAAGAGCAGCACCGCCTACAGCACCTATCTCTTCACTGAAAATTTGGATGAGGTCATCAACGGTACCTTCACCATGGACGGGGTCAGCGTCAACAAAAAGGGTAAAGCCCAAGCGTTGTCCCACATGACGGTGGCCTATTTCCAACGGGAGACGCCCGCCCCGCCTAAACCCGTGGACGAACCCACCACCGCCCTAGGGCTGGGGTTAGCCAGTCTGGGGATGGTCCTGGTGCGCCGTCGTCAAGCTTAGGAACTGTCCCTAAATTCCAGCCAGTATCTTGATTGTGCAACGGTTATAGTCCCTAGCCAGATGCCACAAGCGGGCACAGTCAGGCTTCCCCAATCGGGCCTTCATCCTTGATGGATGCCGCCCCCTTAACCCTCTTTTTCCCTCCGCTTCAATACTCCGTAAAGCTCCCTTACGAAGTCAGGTCATCCCCTCTCTAGGGCCTCGGGCCGGGGGAGGTTCTTCAGTCACCTCTCGAACACAAGGGTGACGTGCCCGCTGACCGATACTTCAACAAACACGGACATCAACCCCATGAAACGCTTTACCAAAGCTGGCCTTGTGTTGGCAAGCTGTACCTTAGCCACCGTTGGTTTTGCCTCGGCCCCGGCCCAAGCCCAAGATTGGGACTACGCCATTGATTCCTTTAACGATGGCTATAACCTCGGTGTTGTCGGCACAAACAGCAGCTTCGAGTTCTACGGGCTGGCGATGAAAACCACCGCTGACCAGGTTTTTGTTGCCATTAACTCGAATTTGGCCCTAGAAGGGGAGGCCGCTAGCGGGGCTGCCGATGGCCACATTGGCTATGGTGACTTGTTCTTGAACTTTACGGGCAATAATCGAGCCCAAGCCGAAGGCAATGACCTGTTTTTCGGCATTCGATTCGCCCAGAATAGTGACTCTGGTGCCGCTGAACTCGGGGTTTACCAAGGTGTGACCTCCCAAGACACCACCAAAACCAACTCTGGGTTCTGGGATATTGACGCTCACCGCTCCTATGTTGCTAAAAAAGGTGGCACCGCCAGCTTTGGAGATTTGGACTGGAAAGGGGATGGCAACGGTGTTGACGACTATTTTGGGTCTGTCTATCGCGATCGCACCTTTGCGAACTCCATCGCTTCTGGGACTAAGGTGGGGGATATCGCGCTGCTGAGCGCGGCGCAATTAAGCGGCCTAGATTTTCAACAATTTGGGGCCACAGGCAATCACACCTTTGGTTTTAGCTTCAGCCGCGATCTGCTGCCCGCAGACGGGGGCGATTTCATTGCCCACTTGGTGGCGGAATGCCTCAATGACGGCATTGCATTGCTGGGCAATGTGCCCGCCCTTCAGGCCATTGAAGATCCCGGTGATGTGGAAGAAACCCCTGAACCGACCCTGTTGGTCGGGTTGGTGCTATTGGGCGGCGCAGGTCTGCTGAAGCGCCTGCTGCAACCCAAAGTGGCCCTTGCCTAGGGGGCTGTCAGCGTTCCATGTGTGGCGAGGACGGTCTAGGGCGTCTTGAAGGCGGACTTTTTCCCCTTGCCCAGGAGTTCCAGCCCATAGGGTAGGATCGTCAGGTTGTGCAGAACGGTTGAGCCATGGTTGAGCGTCCTATCAAAAAATCCGAGCGCGCCCAGCGTCCCGAAGGTGAAGAGTCGAGCAGTGAAAATCGCGGGGAGCGTCGCGATCGCGGGGAGCGGGGTGAACGGGGTGGTAAAGGACGCAAGGGGGGTCGGGGTAAAGGCCGCGATCGCGAAGAGCGTCAGCCCGCCGTGCCCCCGGCCTTGATGCGGGGACCCAAACCCCAAGCCAAAAAAGACCCTGAGCCCGAACCGGAAGTAGTCGAAGAGGCCGTTGAGGCCGTGACTGAGGCAGCCGATGCCCCTAGCACCGATGCCCCAACCGATGAGACGGCAGCCGCCAGCTAAGGGATGGGCGCACCGCAACCCTCAGATCCATAGTTGGAATGCGGGGAGCTAGATGGGACCCAGAACCGATGGACACCCGCCAGCGGGATACCATCCATTACTCCCAGGCAAAAAAAATTCCCCGGCCCGTAGGCTGGGGAATTGCTATCAGGGTGCATCTACCACCCCACTTTTCCAAGGGGGCAGGGTGCTTCCGGACAGCTCCCGAGATTTTTTTGAAAATCCCCCTGAAAAATCCCATCGCCCCCAGCGGATTCCCGTCAATGCAGTCGGAAGCCGGGTAGATCGGTGGCAAACCTCTTGACCCCCAGGGGTTTCAGGAGGGATTGACAGGGCACTGGGCGCGATCGCCCAACGGCATCGCTAGTATAGGGAGGCACAACTGCCAGGGAGGGCAGGCATGGCTCGGTGGTATCGGCAATCCAAGCTATGGCCCAGTCTGTTGGGGATGGGGCTGATGGTGGGCCTGGTGGGCCTCAGTGCCTGTAGCCGAGGCCCCACCGCCTCGACCCCCTCCACCTCTACCGATGCCGCCAATCCCCAGGCCCAGCGGGACCCCGAGGTGCTGCGGATGCTCTACAGCCGCGCTCCGGTTACCCTCAATCCCCATCTGGCCACCGGGGTGCAAGACTTTGAAGCGGGGCGCATCGTGTTTGAGCCCCTGGCCAGTGCCAATCGCGACGGCACCCTCGTTCCCATCCTGGCGGAAACCATCCCCACGGCGGCCAATGGCGGCGTTGCCCCGGATGGCAAATCCGTCACCTGGGTGCTGAAGCCCAACCTGCAATGGTCCGATGGTGCCCCCGTCACCGCCGATGACGTGGTGTTCACCTACGAGTTTGTCAGCAACCCCCAGGTGGCGGCGGCTACGGCCCAGTATTACCAAGCGGTGGAATCGGTCGAAGCCCTCGACGATCACACCGTCAAAATCACCTTCAAAGATGTCACCGCCGCTTGGACCATTCCCTTTACGGGGCAAACCGGGGTAATTTTGCCCCGCCACGTCTTCGAGCCCTTCAATGGCCCCAATGCACGGGAGGCGGAGGCCAACCTCAACCCCATCGGCACTGGCCCCTATCAGGTGGCCAGCTTTCAGTCGGGGGGCGTCACCTTCCAGCGCAATCCCCTCTATCGCGGCCCCGCCCCCCGCTTCCGGTGGGTGGACTTGGTGGCGGGCCTAGCCCCCTACGCAGCGGCGCGGGAGGTACTCAGCACCGGGGCCGCCGACTTTGCCTACAACCTTCAGGTGGAAGTAGCGGCCCTCAAACTGCTCCAGCAGCAGGGCCAGGGGGTGGTGATGCCCATCTTTGGCGGTTTGGTGGAGCGGTTGATGCTCAACCCCACCGATCCCCTGGCGGAAACCGCTGACGGAGAACGATCCAGCTTGGCGGCGGCCCATCCCTTTCTCAGCGATCCTCAAGTGCGTCAGGCGATCGCCTACGCCATCGATCGCGACGCCATTGTGGCGGATCTCTACGGCTTCACGGGGCGGCCTACCCAGCAACTGCTGCTGGATCCCCGCTACCAAGCGCCAGCGGAGGTCATCCCCTACCGCTACGATCCCCAGCGAGCCAATGACCTGTTGACGGCGGCAGGTTGGGTAGACACCAACGACAACGGCATCCGCGATCGCGACGGCGTGGAAATGACGGTGGTGTTCCAAACCTCCGTCAATCCAGTACGCCAAAAAACCCAGGAAATCATCCAAGACAACCTGCGGGCCGTGGGCATGGCGGTGGACATTAAACGGGTGCGGGTGGACGACTTTTTCTCCGCTGATCCCACCCAAACCAACAGCATCAACCATTTCTACGCCGACATGCAGGCCTATACCACGGGCACCGATCACCCCGATCCCACCATTTATCTGGGCTGGTGGACCTGCGATCAAATCGCCACCCAGGCCAACAATTGGCAAAAACCCAACAATGCCCGCTACTGCAACGAAGACTACGATGCCCTCTGGGCAGCGGCCCAAACGGAGCTTGATCCCCAAAAACGGGCAACCTTATTTCAACAAATGAATACCCTTTTGGCCCAGGATGTGGCCATGATCCCTTTGGTGCATCGGGCCATTGCTAACGGCGTCAACAAAACCCTTGTGGGCCTACAGCCCACCCCCTGGGACACCAGTACCTGGGACATTGCCCGCTGGCAACGGCGATCGCCGAACCCTGAGACCACCAGTCCTTAAGGTTGATCCCCTAGAGTTCTAACGTCTACGGGGTGAGCCCAACTGACGTTTCCAGGGACGTTATGGCTAGCCCAGCCGCCTTAACAGGAGAGACCCAAGAGAGACAGAGTTCTGTGAAGGGGATGGGACATTGGTAATCATGGCGATCGTTCTGGGTAATGCTGAAAGCAGCCTGTTTGCTTGCCTAACCGCTACCCCCAGCGGTGATGGGTCCACTGCCACGGCTATCAATGCGTTTTTGAATTCGCCAAGCCCTTAATGTTCTCCATCTATATCCTCACCTACAACGAAGAACGGGATATTGCCGCCTGTATTGAGTCGGCGCTCCTGTCCGATGACGTCATTGTGGTGGACTCCTGTAGCCGCGATCGCACCCAGGAAATTGCCGCCCAGTATCCCGTGCGGGTGATCGAGCACCCCTTCGAGAGCCACGGCAAACAGCGCACCTGGATGCTGGAGAATGTGCCCGCCAAGCATGAATGGGCCTACATCCTAGAGGCGGATGAACGCATGACCCCGGCCCTGTTTCAGGAATGTCTGGCGGCCATGACGCAGCCCGACCCCGTTGGCTACTACGTGGCGGAACGGGTGATGTTTATGGATCGGTGGATTCGCCACAGCACCCAGTACC